>NZ_CDRZ01000281.1 GCF_000946815.1 Syntrophaceticus schinkii
CAGTCATCCCAGCAATCCAAGTGAAAATAAAATGGAATCGGGAGGAACCCGATCCCCGTCGATCCACTTTTAGCTGGGTTGCCAGTTGCAGATTTCGCGATACAGAAGACAGATAAAATAAGAAAAAGAGCAGCAAGCACAAAATAAAGCACTTGTTTTGTTATTTTAAAATTCATGGATTTAAGACGCCTCTGCGCTAATGTAAAAAGCGCAATACATATAAGTGCTGTTAGAATAGGACAACACCCCTTGTTTTTCTTGCACCATAAAAAGTGTAAACCAGTTTCTGGAGAATGTCAACTTCAACCTATTTTATATTTATCCATACATCGCCATCATCACCGTAACTGCCGATCCAGGTAGCAACCATCTTGTTTTCATCTTCATCTAATGATAGGGTATAAACACTGTCAAGATAAGCATTACCTTTTTTGATGTATTCCTCCCTATCTAACTGCTTTTTTAGCATAACATTTTACAGACACTTTTGGAATAAATATTGCACAAGTTCCCGAGTTTCCCGCCTATTCTCACGATAATGCAGCCTGTCCATCCACAACCTTCATCTTCATCATAATACCATATTTCAATATATTACTCTTGCTAAAAGGTATTTTCGTATAAAGTGCTGAATAATTTAAAAAAGGACAAAGAATGGGGGCAAAAACATGGCAAAGCTCACCTTCAGAGGAGGAGCCGGCACTGTTACCGGGTCATGCTATCTATTAGAAACAGATAACCTGCGGCTGCTGGTGGACAGCGGTATGTTTCAGGGGAAGAAGGAACTGCGTACACTCAACTATCGCACTCCTTTGGTACCTCTCAATTCAATCGATTACATCCTCCTCACCCACGCTCATATCGATCACTCCGGGCTGATCCCGCGCTTTTATAAGAACGGTTTTCGGGGAAAAGTGCTAGCAACTAGAGCTACTGTAGAGCTTTGTGAGGTCATGCTTCCGGACAGCGGCCATATCCAGGAACTGGATGCGGAGTGGAGGAACCGTAAAGCCGAACGCCGCGGTGAAAGGCCCCGCCCACCCCTTTACACAGCAGCAGATGCCATCAGCTGCCTGCAGAGCTTTCAGCCGGTCTCCTACGGAGAGGATGTTCAACTTGATGAACAGGTAAGGGTGCGCTTTCTTGATGCCGGGCATATCCTGGGTTCTGCCATCATCGAGGCCTGGGTCAAGGAGGGGGATCAGGAAATTAAAATTGTTTTCAGCGGTGACCTGGGCAACTCCGGCATCTCTATCGTACGTGACCCCTTTCAAGTAACCGCTGCCGATTACCTTCTCATAGAGTCAACCTACGGAAACCGCCTCCATAAGTCTCTCAACGACCAGTCAGAACAGATCAAGGAGATCATACTGGAGACTATCCCCAAAGGGGGAAATGTAGTCATCCCCGCTTTCGCAGTGGGAAGAACACAGCAGATCCTCTATACACTTAACGGAATGGTGGAAAGCGGCGAGCTTCCCCGTATCCCGGTGTTCATAGACAGTCCTCTGGCTGTATCTGCCACCAAAATATTCAGAGACTGCAGGGAGTGCTATAATCAGGAAACACTTTGGCTTTTAAGGAAGGGAGATGACCCCTTCTACTTCCCAGGACTTAAGTGTGTGCGAAGTGCCGATGAGTCCAGGGCACTGAACCACTACAGGGGTGGGGCAATCATCATTTCCGCCAGCGGAATGTGCGATGCCGGCAGGATCAAACATCACCTGAAGCACAACCTGTGGCGACCGGAATCTGCAGTGATCTTTATCGGTTTCCAGGCTGAAGGCACCCTGGGACGGCGTATTTTGGACGGGACAAAAAAGGTAAAGATCATGGGTGAATTGATCAATGTTGCTGCCAAAATCTATTCTCTCCAGGGCTTTTCCGCTCATGCTGACCAGGCGGGACTTCTTAACTGGGTCAACGGATTTACTCAGAAGCCGCGGCGCGTCTTTATTGTACACGGGGAAGCCACGGAATCCGCGGCACTTGCCGAATTGATAACAAAAGAAACAGGAATTGCCACCAGTATTCCGAAATTCAGTGAGGAGTACCTGATTAAGGCCACCCAACCTGAATACATGGGGGTCACTGAGCCCCTGGCTGCCGGTGCATTCGATAAGCGGCAGCAGCTCTTGGCGGCCATTGGCCGACTGGAGCAGAGGATTTCCGGCTTAAAGAAAGAGCTGCTGGCTGAAGAATATGAGGACGACGAGATCAGAGAACTTGATGAAGCTATCCAGGAATTAGAGGAGAGGGTCACCCTATGATATCTTGACATTCCTGAAGGTATCTAATTTTGTGGCAACACCTACTACATCCGGGTCAAACTGCGTCCCTGCATTCCTTTTAAGTTCAGCCATTGCTTTCTCCCTGCTCATTGCTTTCCGGTATGGCCTGTCATGGATCATAGCATCAAAGGCATCAGCAACCGCCAAAATTCGTGATAACAGCGGTATTTCTTCCCCTTTCAATCCCTGGGGATAGCCTTTGCCATCCCAGCGCTCATGATGGGAGAGGATGTATTCAGCAATGTGGGACAATTCCGGAGCTGATTGGGCGATCCTGTAGCCTATTTCACAATGTTTTCTCATTTTTCCCCACTCTTCTTCTGTTAAAGAACCTGGATTCATCAATATGCCCTCCTCTATAGCCACCTTCCCGATGTCATGAAGAACTGCTAGAAGTTCCAGTGTGTTCAGCTGTTGAATGCTTAGCCCCATGCCCTCTCCGATTTTTCTGCACATCTCTTTCAACCGTTCTGCATGTTCTTCTGTTTCCATACTCTTTTCCATAAGAGCAGCCTTGAGGGATAATAGAATAGTATCTCTGTAGGTTTTGGCGTGCAAAAGCTTATTGCTGTACATCCGACCCTCAGCTTCCTCCAAAACCTTCCAGATGATGATTTCAGCACTGTTTTTTGCGGCACAGCCAAGGGCGATGCTTACCTGTATAGGCTCATCCTTCTGAGAATCGCATTTTTCTTTAATCCGCAGGATGATGTCCTCAGCAATTTTGATATTGGTTTGAGGCAACAGGATAACAAATTCATCCCCACCCCACCGCGCGATAAGATCCTCCTGGCGACAAGACCCCCTAATAATTTCTGCGGCCTTGATCAGCAGTGTGTCACCCTTCTGGTGCCCAAACACATCATTGATCAGCTTCAGGCTATTGAGGTCGCCAATGATGATGGATAAAGGCAGTTGCCTCGGCGTGTCCAACCTCTTCATCTCTTCTTCCAAAAAAGAGCGATTGTAAAAACCGGTGAGCTGATCATGCGAACTCAAGTATTTCAACTGTTCTTCATGACGTTTGCGCTCTGTAATATCGATATAAACCATATAAGCACCAAGCATTTCACCATCAATAATAATGGGAAAACCTTTGACTATAACTTCAACAGGTAATCCTTCTTTAGTATAATATGTGCCTTCTAATGCAATTTCCTTTCCCGATAATAAAATTTGTTTATAATACCTTCCGGCTGTGCACGTATCTCCCATAAGAACGCTATTAAGATCTTTTCCTTTAATTTCTTTCATTTTATGCCCAAAAAGTCTAGTAAAACTATAATTGATTTCCTCTATACAATAATTACAGTCGACACGCACTATCGCGTTTGTAGAGTTCTTAAATAAAATTTCCCGCCACTGTTTTTCAGTATAAATTTTCTTATCGGCTTCCACACGCTCTGAAATATCTCTGGAAACGGTGACTGTACCTATACATCTACCTTCCATACCATAAATCGGAACCTTGATCGTTTCAAAAGGAACCAGACAGCCATCATGACGCTGAATCGGCCTATCATAGCGCTGAACCCTGCCTGACGCCATAACCTTTTGATCATCTTCTCTGTATTTACTTGCTTCCACCTTATTTAGAATATCCCAATCAGTACACCCGATTAGTTGTTCTGGTAAAAGAGAAAAGTACTTTTCCGTGGCTTTATTTGCTACCTTATAAACCCCTTTTGGGTCTTTGTAAATAATTAGGTCAGGGATGGTGTCAATAATTTCTCTCAGCAAATGACGTTCTTTTTTGAATTCCGCCTCTGTTGCCCGACGTTTCATATCTGCATCGAATTTAGCAAAACAGTTTTGTGCCAGCATAGTGGTAATAGGTAGAAGCTCCTTTAAAAACAAATCTTGAAAAGGAACATTACTTCCCAAGAGAAGCAGCCCGAAATTTCTCAGCGGAAACCCATAGTAATGCACATCCTTCTCGATCACTATCACATTTTCGTCCTTATCTTGCTGAATTTTTCTTTCAAATTCTCCAACAAGATCATCATAAGCCGGATTTTTGAGGGTTACCCGTGGAAGAACATAGATAGCTTCCAGGCGATTATTATTGCGTTGTAAAACACTGACATGTGTACAGTTCAGCTTTTTTAAAAACGTAGATGCGGCCTTTTTTACAAGGTTGTCCAGTTCCTGATCACCGCTAACAGAAAGAGCTAATTCGAGGAAAATAGAACCCCACATGATATAATCCATATTTTAATCCTCCAATAGTCCGATCACTGAAGTCATATTATAATATTCAATATAGTTTTTTCCTGTATTGGCAATCTCCCCGATAGTTAACGCCCCCAGCAACGGGTATCCCTTATACACCGCCTCCTGTTCTTCATTAAAATCAGGATGGAGAAGAAAGACCCTGTAAATACAGTCCATAAAAAAAGTAATCAGCGATTTTCCTTTGACTGCTTGCCGGTAGGATCTTTCAGCTAGTTGTCGGGCTTTAGCTGCGCCGGCAATCAAAGAGTCTTTCTCTCCTTTCAATATATAGACACAGGAATTCAGAGGAACTTCTCCGCCACAAATCATACTGTTGCCATCAAGCATAACAGGAGCTCGAACTACCATTTCTTCTGCCATTTTTACAATCCCAAAGGGAAACCCTTTCGCCAGGTGAAAGAAATCGGTATTATCAAAGGACATCCCAGATACTTCTTCTACCTTTTCCCTATATATTTCAAATGCCGGACGCCAGTTCAGTGAAATTATCGTATTGCGGTCCGCTTCCGTTACTCTCATTGGACCTGCCACAGGCTTACAGCCATGAGCAACCCCTATCCCACTTTTTATATCTGTCAGAGCAAAAACTGCCGCCTCTTTTAATAATCCTTCCCCGGTAAACACACAGGGTTTTCTTGCAGTCAGTATGCCGGCACCCCCGCCAATATAATTGGGGAAAAGCCCACAGCAATCAAACATGCTTTCCATTAAGGCGGAAACATGCGGGCTAAGCCCGTCCACAAAGACAAACATGGTTTTATTTTGAAGTACCTGCCATTCAAAAGCAGCCATTTCTTCCAGATCAACAGAAATATCACTGATGTCTCTAATCACCGCTGTGCTTATAGGTTGGCGGATGCCAGCAACAGCAGTTCCCTTCTCCAGCCTTTCTTTGTTAAATAAAATCTGAGAAAATACCCCTCCGAATACTGGTTTTTTACATTGCTTTAAAACACCATCAACCAGTTCCGGGGTAAAACCATTAGCATCACAAGCCAAAATGAGAATTCCCAATGTCTCCTCATTATCAACTGCCTGCTCTAACAGGTACTGCAGCCCCTCCACAGTACCTTCCCTGTCTATACTGATAAACATACGATGATCACCCCCACTTTTGCAAACAATGGCAACCACGCTGTATCTTCTCTTATTAAACAATTTTTGATAAAACCCTTTAAAGAAATTCACTTTTTGTCATATTATTTATATTTCTTCTTATCGGGTAAATAACTTGGTGCTCCGTCCCTAAAAAAATGGCAAAGGCTTCTGCAAGTCGCAGTCCTTTGCCATTACTACATTGATGTTGCATCCTATCTTACTTTCGTGAGGTAGAGCGTTTGGAGCGGCCATCTCCCTTAGCTCTTCTTTTAAAGTGTTTTGTTTTTGTGCTTTTTCTTCTTATATGGCATATCATCTGTTAGATTCAGCGATACAGGTTCAGGTTCCCTGGTAAGCATCCTCAAGGCTGCCGACAACAGGGTAACTGAATCGGTTTCCTCTAACAGTTCCCTGGCAAACCCCTGATACTGTTCGATTTCGGGTGATTCTGCCACCTGTACCAACTGCTCCATAATCAAATGCTGCTGGCCTGCAATTGCTTGAGCGCTGGTCGGAACAGCTTTACGCGGTATTTTCCTTCTCGTCAGAGATTCAATAACCTTCAAGTGATGTAATTCCCGTGGTGTTACAAAGGTGAGGGCCTGTCCGGTTTGTCCGAGACGCCCTGTCCGGCCGATCCGGTGCACATAGCTTTCCGGATCTTGAGGGATGTCAAAGTTATAAACATGCGTCACCCCGCTGATATCTAACCCCCTGGCAGCCACATCAGTGGCCACCAATGTATCAATTATCCCTTCCCTGAATTGCTTCATCACAGTATCCCGCATCGACTGTGTGAGGTCGCCATGAATTCTTTCCGCGGAGTACCCCCGCTTTTTCAGGGCTTCGGCAATCTCATCAACCCGCCGCTTGGTGCGCACGAAAACAATCGCCAGTTCCGGCGACTGGATGTCCAGCATGCGGCAGAGCACACTGAACTTCTTGTTGTCTTGTACTTCCATGTAATACTGCTCGGTACTGGGTACAGTCAATTCTTTGGACTTAATGCCGATCATCTCCGGCTTTTTCATAAACTGCTGGGCAATCTTCATTAGTGACCTGGGTATCGTCGCAGAAAAAAACAGAGTCTGTCGTTCGGCAGGTGTCTCCCGTAAAATCTTCTCAATATCTTCGATAAAACCCATGTTAAGCATCTCGTCAGCCTCATCAAGCACGACAATATCAATCTGTTTCAGGCGAATTGTCCTGCGCCTTATGTGATCTAATAAACGACCGGGTGTCCCGACTATAATATGCGGTCTTTTCCGCAAGGCCTTGATCTGGCGCTCAATATTCTGTCCGCCATATATCGGGAGAGCGGTGATCCCTTTAGATTGTCCGATTTTATACAATTCCTCAGCCACCTGGATGGCCAATTCCCGCGTCGGGGTAACCACGATTCCCTGTATATATTCTTTATCAACGTCAAATCGCTCCACCATTGGGATACCGAAGGCCGCTGTCTTACCGGTTCCCGTCTGAGCCTGTCCGATCAAATCCCTGCCCTGCAGGGCAATGGGAATGGCCTGCTGCTGGATGGGTGTTGTTTCCTCAAAACCCATTTCATTAACTGCCTGCAGCACCCGGGACTTAATCCCAATTCATCAAATGTTAACATTTTAACCTCCATTGCTAATTTAAGATATTAATGTTTTTGACTGTTAAGCATAGCTAGTGTAACAACAGTCTGCCCATAGAAAAACCTTTCTACACAAATAAAAATGACAAGGGCACATAAACTCACAAACCCTTGCCATTACTCTATTCTTATGGCGTCCCAGGAGGGATTCGAACCCCCGGCCTACGGATTAGAAGTCCGTTGCTCTATCCAGCTGAGCTACTGGGACATCAAGACATAAAATAAAATGGAGCGGGTGATGGGAATCGAACCCACCCGACTGGCTTGGAAGGCCAGGGCTCTACCGCTGAGCTACACCCGCAAGTTTTGTGCGATGTTATTTTAACATACTGAGAAAATCTCCACAAGTTTAAAAACTTTTATTGCTCTTTTATAGAGTGGTCGGGGTGGGGAGATTTGAACTCCCGACCTCTTGGTCCCAAACCAAGCGCGCTACCAAACTACGCCACACCCCGCTGTTTAAGCAAGATTCAGTATAACATTTATTTGGGGTTCTTTCAATATGAAAAAGCGGAGAGTCTTTGCTCCGCGTATCAATTATTACTATTACCATTTTTTTGATCTTAATTAACCACGCACCCATATTCGCTCAAGCTAAAAATGTATTTTCTTTTACTTATCTCCTCTTTCTGCTTCATTCTCGAAATAAAGTATTTTTTCCTCCACATATTCGAGATGCTTTTTCATCTCTTCTTTAGCTTTTTGAGCATCCCTCTTTGCTATAGAATCAAAAATCGCCCTATGCTGCTCCAATAAAATCTCGGGTGCTTTCGGAAGCTTATATAAACTCTGTCGGCTAACTTTTAAACTCATTTTTACGGTTTCCATGATCGCATCTATCATCTGCAAAAGAATGCAATTATGGGCCGCCTGATTTATATTATAGTGAAATACATAATCTCCTTCATCTCCAAGTCCACCCTTTTTCACGTCCTCTTCCATATCATCGACAGCCTTACCTATTTTTTGTATATCATCTTCTGATGCTCGCTCTGCTGCAAGTGCAGCGCCTTCACTTTCAAGAATTTTACGTATTTCAAGAACTTCTAAGGTTTTATCCAGCAGCATTAAAATGCTTAGTGGATTAAAAGAATCACGAGTAAACTTGCCATTGATAAAGGTTCCCTCGCCTCTCCTAACCTCTAAAACACCTAGCACTGCCAGAGCACTTATAGCTTCTCTTATAGAAGCACGACTTACCCCCAACATCTCCGCAAGGTCCCTTTCAGGAAGGAGTTTGTCACCAGCTTTTAGCGTGCCATCGCTGATCATTTCTTGTATCTGCTCTATGATTTCTTCATGGATTTTTTTTTGTCTTGATAGGCTTAAATTTCATGATCATATCCCCTTGTTATTTGACAGTAATCTACACAACTAAAGATCAGGAGATCAGACATCTAATATAATAATTCATTTTTCCATATCACGCAACAACTACTTCGTATGTCTTGATGCCGTTAACTGGCTATTAAGATCAAATAAAACACAAAAACAATAATTTCAAAGGGAAGGATAAATTTTAGTTTGAATTGTGATTTATTTCTAAATACTATTATTGGAGGCTAATAAGCCGTATTTCTTAATGATGATTTTTGTATTATGCTTTCCATATATTTCTACCTGCTGTTTCCTTTACAAATAATATAAAAATTGTACTAATCAGGATTGCAATAAAGGGATACAATAAAGCATTATGGTATACATTAACAAGCATCGGAGTACTGTTTACGCGGTCAAAATAATTTCCCATCAGTGCTGGTAAAATAGCTGCTCCCAGAAATCCACCAGTATTTACGATGGCAGTTGTAATGCCAGCAATTTGAGGATTGTTTACTTCCTTAACCACAGCAAACGTAAGATAATATGTTGAACCGCAGAAGCCCATAATAAAAAGAAGAGGATAAAGGATGCTTTGTGGAGGTTCTCCTCCATTATAAAAAACGAGTATTCCCCAGGTTACCATATAAAGAAAACCAAAAATCAACATCGGTTTTTTTTCTACTGCGAATCTGATCTGAAAGTGTATTTATAACAATGCTTCCCAACATAAATCCTATTATTGAAACAAGGGTAAAATTTGCTGCCTCCTCTTTTGGAAAACCATAGACATCCATTAAATATGAAATACCCCAAGTACCTGTAAAGCAGATGAAAGAACCATAAATACCCATAATAATTATAACAGGCGGCCAAGTTTGCCAATTTTTTAGTGCTTGCTTAAAGTATATCCCAAGAGAAGCCATGTTTTCCGATTTAACATTCTGTTCTGTATTTGTTCGTATTGTATTATTGTTTTTATTTTCAGGTTGATCACAAAGAATGAGGTAACAGAAGATTGCTACGATTATAGTTATAAGCCCAATGCTAAAAAAGATTTTTCTCCAAGTGAAAGCAGCAACCATTAATGCAAGGGGGGTTTGTGCCATAATACCTCCCAAATTTCCCATAAAAGAAGTGAGTCCTGTCATGGTGGCAAACTCTTTTGTTTGAAACCATTGAGAAAGAAATTTTAATATGCAAATAAAAATTACAGAAACTCCGAGCCCTACTAAAAGCCTCCCTAAAAAAGCTAACCGTATTTCAGGTGCAAGTCCGAAAATGATAGAACCTATTCCCGCCAGCAGTGTACCATATGTTACGGTTTTCCTCACCCCCAGTGTATCAGCAAGAATACCCGTAGGAATCTGCATGATCATATATGCATAAAAATATATAGAACCAAGGTTGGCAAATGTGGTTGCTGATATACCGAAGGCATGAATCAAATCTTCTTTTACAATTCCTATCGCCATTCTATGAAAAAAAACAACAATATAGGCTACGGACATAATTCCCCATACTAGCCATCGATAGTTTTGTTTTATCACGTTTCTAACCAGGATATCCCATCCCCTCCTCATTTTTTTGATTGATCGTGACTCCTAGCTGGCTTAAATTAGGATGTTTTGGGCATTAGATCGGTTTCTTTCAACCCGCCGTCCAGCAAACCTACTATGCAAATTCAAGGGCAATCCAGAGACATTCTAAAATGGCTCTTGATTGCCCTTCTTAAACTTTTAAAACAAAAGTTTTGTTATTATCACTATATTATAAATCGGGTTTAGCTGCAGGCAGAATCAATCCAGCAATAACGCCAATTGCGGCAGCAGCACCTGTGATAAACCAACCCACATACCAACCAAATGTGGAAGCCATCCACGTTACAAAAATAGGTGCAATGATACCTCCTGCACCAGCAATCAGAAGAACCAAACCAAATGCTTCTCCACCAACCTTCGGTCCAAAAAGATCAACAGGAAGAGAAGCTAGCGGCCCGTTAGTTGCCGGTATCCCCCAGCCCATGATAATCATTGCTAAACTGGCTAAACCAAATCCCAGCGGAGCCAGAAAAGGTACCAACCAACTACCAATTGCTGCCACAAGGAAGCCAACAAAAACCATACTGTATGCTCGTGCTTTTAAGGCATTTCCGCTAGAAGAAACAATGCGATCCGAGACAATCCCACCTACCGGTGTTGACACTACACCGATTAAACCGTTTAGAAGTATGAGGGTTCCAACGGCAACCGGAGCAAAACCCAAAGTGTACAGATAATCACCAAGGAATGAATACATTCCGTAAACTTGGAAGAAGTTGCAGAACATAGCCAGGCCCATGAGCCACACTGCTGCAGTACGGTAAATGTTTGGTTTCTTAGGTGAAATATCATTAACTACCACTTCTGTTTCCTGTTCCACTGGTTTCTGTTCTGATATTTCAAGCGGAGCATCTTTGCTAATTAAGTAATTTAAAATAACACATACAGCCACTATAGCAGCCAGGATAAGAAAAGTATTTTGCCAGCCAAACGAGGGTAAAAGGTTGCCGCTGACAACGCCGCCAATCGCCACTCCACCGGGAACCATACCCAACAGGATACCGTTAGCAATTCCTCGCTGTCTGACCGGGAACCAGGAGCTAACAACATTAGATGTAATGACAACTACAAGACCCCAGCCTTGGATAAATCTCAGCAAAAGAACTACTGGATAATTTGGAGCGTAGGGAATAGCCACAGAAGCAAGTAAAAATGCTAACATAACAATCCCTAATACTTTTCTCCATCCATACTTGGCCAGAAGATGGCCCTCAACATAACTGCCAATTGAATATCCAGCAATTAGGAAAGCAGAACCTAGCATAATATATGTGCTGGAAAGGTTAAAGTATTCTTTCAGTTCAGGTAC
This sequence comes from Syntrophaceticus schinkii, assembly GCF_000946815.1. Taxonomy (GTDB): domain Bacteria; phylum Bacillota; class DSM-12270; order Thermacetogeniales; family Thermacetogeniaceae; genus Syntrophaceticus; species Syntrophaceticus schinkii. Next base: position 11,491 of record NZ_CDRZ01000281.1, read on the forward strand.
GGCCACTGCCCAGGATGAAAGGGACATATATACAGCAGCCAAAAGTATACCATTTATACCTAATACTGCCCATCTATAAGAACTGATATTTTCCCTAGCAGTCATCAACAACTCTCCTTTCTTTATAGAAGCTATACTTAGGGCGATCCTTTCAGATCGCCCTGAAAGCCGGCAACCCAGTAAAAAACTACAGATACTTCTTCGGGAATTCTACGCCAACCACATAGAATGACGGTAAACAAGCCTGATATGTGTGAATTATCACTTCAGGGTTGGCAGTGAAATGTAAGTAAGCTTCTTTTCGATCCATTCCGTAGTCTTCAGCTAGCCACTTTAGTAAACCAATAAACGCCCCATTGAGAGCGTTCTCCATATTACCATGATTAGCTGCTGAATCCACCTGAATAATACTGGTTGGTGTTTCTATCCTCATCACACCAGGGATCACCTTGTTCTTGATAATTTGGCAGCTTGCAAAGACGTCTGCTGCAGTCTCATCAGCAAGACCCGTATACTCACTATCCCCCTGAGCAGCGTGAACATCACCTATGAACAGCAGACCCCCGTCATGAAAAGTATTGAACATTATTTTATTACCTTTTCGAACATCCTGACAATCCAGGTTTCCACCCCAGGGACCCTGTGTCGTAAGAGTGTTATCAACTCCTCTTTTAGGTGCTGTCATGATTGTCCCTATAAACGGCTTTAAAGGATATGTTACCTCACGTACTACGTTAAAAGTACCCGTTCCATCAGATGTAGTTCCGCTAGGTCCTGGTTTATGATATGTAATTACTGTATAAGGCCCCTGTAAATCGGGAAATTCAACATTCCCAGCAAGGTTTCCCAATCCTGGCATAAAACCAGTCCAACCTCTTTCGGAGGGAATAATGTCTTCAATTTCTACTACTAAGAGATCTCCGGCTTCAATGCCCTCTACATAGATAGGACCCGCTACTGGATTTACCCTAATTGGCATGTCATTGAGAAAAGGTAATGCTTCAGGAGTAGCTGGAAGGCCTTCATCAGCAATTTTCCCAAAGAAATTATCCTGGGTCTCAACAAGAAAGGTCTCACCTGCATTAATCCTTAATACCGGTTCCATATTTGCACCAAAGTCTGTAACAATGGCCTTATCCCTGCTTGATTTTTTGTTGTGTCATCAGATTTTGCCTCCTTTAAATTTTGTGATTTTTGTTCCAATACTTTTAATTTTTTCTCCCCCTTTTTGCACACCCACCTCTTTCCTTTCCTCAAAAAAGTAACCCCACCATAAAGGTATTTCCCACCCCCTACTAAAAACAACACTCAGATGGACATAAATATTTTTTCAATGTATACTGCTCCTGTTACTCCACCAACTCAGCCAAATGTTTAACATCAATATCCTTGCCAAGCGCCTTAGCCCCTCCTCTAAGCTGAAGCAGGCAACCAGGACAAGCGGTAATCAAATTTTTTGCACAGGTCTTTTCCGCTTTGGATAGTTTCTTTTTCATGATCTCTTCCGATATTTTCGGTAGCTTCAAGCTAAATGCCCCAGCCATCCCACAGCAAGCATCGTACTCGTCCATCTCCACCAATTGAAAACCAAGTTTTTTTATTATCTGGCGAGGTTCATCCGTAATTCCTAACCCCCGACGCAAGTGGCAAGGATCGTGATAGGTTGCAATACAATCAAATCTTGTTTCAATATTTTGAAATCCTGTTTCGAAAATAAATTGGCAATAATCAAATGTGCGTTTGTAAAGATAGTCCTTTGCCTCCGGCAGAACCTCACCATATCGCTTCTTGATTACCTCGGTACACGTAGGACATGGTGACACAATAAAATCCGGATCGATGGCCTTAATTTTGCTAAAGTTAGAACGAGCTATCTCAATAAACGCATTTTTCTTACCTGTATGATGGGCAGGCCCTCCACAACACCCGTATTTATCTAACAGAATCGGCTGATAGCTGCATTTTTCCAAAAACTTAATAATTTTTTCCCCAATTTCAGGGAAAATGTACTCTACTAAGCACCCTGGGAAAAACAAAACTCTTTTATTCGATATTTTTTTTATAGAAGATTGTATATATCTATCACTAAGCGATTTTGTTGAAATAGCAGGTATATATTTTTGTCCCGCAAACTTTCGTGTAAGAAATAGTGGAAAATTACCTCCCGGAGACACAACTTTCCCGGCATAAGCACCCAATTTCATAAGAGAATTAAATCTTGTATCTTTCTTCAAAAACCCATCAACCAGTAAGTCTAGTACTGCTGATTTGTTTTTTTCCACAACCTCTTCCCTGATTGACAGAATAAGATCTGGGATATTGATACCAGCAGGACACACTTCTTTACATCTAAGACAGCTAGCACAAAAATTATGTATATCCTTAGCCTCATCCAACCCAGATAAGAGATATGTAAGTATCGTACCGATGGGACCAGTATAGGTATGCCCCCCGTAAACATGACCGCCAACCTGTTGAAATACTGGGCAAACGTTGAGACATGAAGCACACCTTAAACAGTAAAACACGCTCTTGAAACGCTGATCTTCCAATATTTTTCTTCTTTCCCCAGCCAGTAGTATATAGTGTAAATCCTTTGTACTGTTCTGTAATGGTAGTGGTCCTGACACAACTGTTACATAACTTATCATTTTTTTGTGCAGTAGCACTTTTTGGGAGAGCAGTAATAATAGGCAAGAGATCTGTAAATTTTGGTACCAGCTTCTCTATACCAGCAATTACAACCTGTATTGGCGGCAGATTGGCGGTCAATCTTCCGTTTCCCTCATTAGTAAATAATACATAACTCCCCGACTCAGCGATCAAAACATTCGCACCATTTATTCCCATCTCGGCATCTATAAATTTCTTCCTCAATTCTTTTCTTGCTACGGATACAATATCGTTTACATCATCTTTTACTGTATAGGGCAGCTGCTGGTTAAGGACATCGGCAACATCGCTTCTCGTAAGGTGAATAGATGGCAAAACCATGTGAGATGGTTTATCTTTCTTGATCTGAAGAATCCACTCGCCTAGATCTGTCTCAACAACTTCATCTACACCAAATTGCTCTAAAACATCGTTGAGATGTAATTCTTCAGTAGCCATTGATTTAGATTTGACAATTCTATGAACTCCATTCTCCGTTATCAATTCCTTTAGATAATTAAATACTTCATCTTGTGATTCTGCCACGAATACCTTAGATCCACTTTTTTCCGCGTTTTCGATAAATTGAAAAATATAGTAATCTAGATTCTCAACTACTTGATCTTTCGCTCTTTGTATATCGCTTCTTTAGTTTTTCAAAATCTACATCCCTATAAATTTCTTTACGCTCTTTAACATAACTGTCTCCAAAGGTACCGAGTGCTTTTTTTTAAGGTATTGTTTGCAAGGGACTCTTTTATTTTACGACTGTCCACGATTTAAAAACTCCTCCTCAGTCAAGAGAATATACATTTTTTTTGGTCCATGAACACCTATTGTAAGTACCCTCTCTATATCGGCTGTACGGCTTGGACCTGTAACAAAAGAAATATAAGTTGAGATATCACGAGATAGCATAGAAACTGCATCTTCTAAGCTGAAGAGAAGATCTTTACGGTTAAGAAGAACAATATACGTATCTGAAAGCATAGATACAACCCTTGTAAAATATTCAATCTCATTCTCTACTATAGAACCTGTTTCTAATATTCCAAAAGCAGCTTTTCCCAGTCCAACTTTTATTTGCGTTATATCATCATTTGAAGAAAGTATTCTTATAGGAACTTTATTTTTTAATTTCCTGTATATATCAATAGAACCGACAGTGATCTCCTGGGCATCTTCCACAGCAATCAGATTCAATAACGCTTCTGTAAACTTTTTTTTCATTGGTGATTTCTATTAATTCAGCTCCAACACTTCGAAATGTATTCATATGTCCGCCTCCATTGCTGCCTGATGATATGGTTGTCAGACCACTAACGTTAAAAAAATATATTTTTGCCATAAAACGTGTATTGTATCTTGATGGGAATAAGAGTGTAGAGAAGCGCAATTAAAAATTGGGGTTTTCTTTATAGGTGTCTTGATGCTATGTTCCGAAATAAACCCTCCTCACAAGTTAATCAAAGTCATTTATTATAAATTATTTATTTGACAACTTGATAGGCCACAGGTTACATTCCTTATCGTTTGTATCTTTTATCGTATTTGTCAAACGAGATTGTGGTTTATCAGCTTATAATTAGTGGTCTGACCACCTGATGATCATCAGTATAATCTTTTTTCTATCGAAATGCAACCCCTATATAAAATAAATCTCAATATTCAGCTATCCGATTTTTTTATGTGGTGTTAATAAGAGTAAAGTGCCGGTTAACTTTACCCCAGTTAAAAAAAAATAAATGAGGTTTTATTATTTAACTGCCTCACTTGGTCTTACTTATTCTAAAATAAAGCAATAAAGCAAGCATTACCCCTTTACAGTTCACAGGTTTCAACTGTATAGCTTGACCCTGACTTGTGAAATTCCAACACAGCAAAGCTGTGCTGTCCGGGAAGTCTTGGCCAGGTAATACTTCCGGGGTTGAGGAAGAGGATGCCGTTCCTTTTCTCTTGATAGGGCATGTGGGTATGACCATAGATCACTATATGGGCACCAAGCTCCTCAGCTCGCTGATAAAGCCTTGCCAGGCTGCTCTTTACCCCGAAAAGGTGCCCGTGGGTGAGATAAAGGCGAAAATCACCGATCTTAAGCAGTTCTTCCACGGGCCCGGGAGCATAACTATCGCAATTGCCGGTAACTGCTTTCACTTTAATCCCGCTCACCTTACTCAGGATAAGGGCATCTTCATAATAATCACCGGTGTGAATCAGCAGTTTGATATCTCCCATCTGTTCAACATGCTTTTTTCGCTTTTTTTTATTTTGCCATGGGTATCACCTAAGACACCGACCCGCAATCTTCCTCTATGCCCTCCTCCAGTAGGTGGATTAGCACATCCCGCATGGCCCGCATTGCCATAGAACGGTGACTTATTCTGTTCTTTACATCAGAACCCAGCTCTGCAAAGGTCTTACCCAGCGACGGAATCAGAAAGAGGGGATCATAACCGAAACCCTTTGTGCCACAAGGTTGGGTAGTGATCGTCCCCTCGCAGATACCCTCGCTCAGGTACTCCCTTCCCTGTGGGGTGACTAAGGCAATCACACAGCAGAAAGCGCCGCCCCTCGCCGGTATGAAGGAACTCCCTTGAGAGCTTGCAGTTCATGTTTTTTGTTTGTTTGCTTTGTCATTCTGCCCAGGTCCCGCATAGCGTGAGGAAAAGACTCCCGGCGCTCCCTGAAGGTAATCAACCTCCAACCCCGAATCATCAGCCAGAGCCATTTGCCCGATGGCAGCAGCAGCCACCCGCGCCTTGATCAAGGCGTTTTCTCGAAATGTTGTGCCTGTCTCCTTGATTTCCGGGAGATCACTGAAATCTAACAGGGAAACAATTACCACTGGTAACCCCTGCAGCAGTTCCCGGTATTCATCGATCTTTCCCGAGTTCCTGCTGGCAATCAAAATTTTATTCATCGAGGTCACCCAATATTTCCTTTTGGTAAGTGATCAACTGCTGTATACCATCAGCTGCCAGATCAATAAAACTGTGTAGTTCATCCCGGGTAAAGGGCATCCCTTCGGCAGTCCCCTGTACCTCCACAAAACGGCCATCTCCCGTCATCACCACATTCATATCCACCTCTGCCATAGAATCTTCGATAAAACAAAGGTCAAGCAGCACCTGTTCCCTGACCTTGCCCACACTCACAGCTGCCATATAGTCGCTCACAGGCAAACTGTCCCATTTTTCCTGTTCTTTCAGTTTGCGCAGTGCATCCACTAAAGCGATGTAGGAGCCGGTAATAGCCGCTGTCCTGGTACCGCCGTCAGCCTGGATCACATCACAGTCAATCCAAATAGTGTGCTCCCCCATTCTCCCCAGATCTACGATGGATCTCAAGGATCTCCCAATAAGACGCTGAATTTCAGAGGACCTTCCACTTACCCTGCCCCTTGCGCTATCTCTAATAGTACGATGTTCGGTGGAACGGGGGAGCATGCTGTACTCAGCTGTCACCCAACCCTTTCCCGTCCCCTTTAAGAAAGGGGGTATCTTGTCCTCAATGCTCGCAGAGCAGATCAGCTTTGTGTCTCCAACTTCAATCAGGACAGAACCCTCGGCATATTTTAAAAAATCATGACATATCTTTACCGGCCGGAGTTCATCCGGTCTTCTACCATCTGGGCGCAATAATATCATCTCCCGATACCTTTTTATCCCATATTATATTAGGTCATGATGTCAACAGTTATGCTTCCCTTAAAGCAATAAAGCAAAGCCTGGCAATAATAGATGTCGGAGGTCTGGAAAAGATTATTTTGCTTCTTGAGCCTGATGGTACCTGGCACCGTCCTTTCCAATAGCAGTAACAAAAGAACCGTCACAGCGTCACGCGTCAGGTTGAAATGGTCCCTCTATTTGTAGATTCTCGCTTATCTATAGCTGTGCCTTGACTATTTAGGGAAACCTGCTCCACTGTGAAGGGAAAAGAGCCAAGAAACTCCCTGCCTGCTGTATAAAAAGAGGTGACCGGACCACTGGCAAAAAAGAGAGACTGCGGTCTTTTACCGGCGTGTCCATCAGGTTTCAAGATATCCGTCAATTTCATAACAACCTCTGTGGCAGGATCCACCAAGTGAATTGTTTCTCCCATAATATGCCTGATTACCGGGGCAAGAAATGGGTAATGGGTACAACCGAAAACCAGGGTATCCACACCTGCCTCTTGAAGAGGCTTGAGATATGACCTGGCGATCTGGTATGTTTCCCGCCTGTCGATGCTCCCATTCTCTACAAGAGGAACGAAAAGAGGACAGGGCTGGGAAAAAACCTGAACATCTGGATCGCTTAATCGAAAAGTGCGTTCGTAAGCACCGCTTTTAACTGTGGCTTTGGTAGCAAGAACACCGATCCTTTTATTCCTGGTTTTCCTCAGGGCAGCCTGTACCCCAGGCTCAATCATCCCAAAAACAGGAACCGGGGATTTTTCCTGCAAACAGGAAATTGACACAGATGAACTGGTATTGCAAGCAGCGATAACCGCTTTGACCGTGTGACCAAGTAAAAAATCTACAATTTCTAATCCAAAACGAATGATTTCCTCAGGGCTGCGGGGCCCATATGGCAAATGAGCTGTATCTCCAAAGTAAATAATTTGCTCCTGTGGGAAGTGCTCCCATAAACTTTTAACCACTGTTAAGCCGCCCACACCGGAATCAAAGACTCCAATGGGTTGCGTCTTTTCCAATGACGTTCATCTCCATTCATTTATCTTTTCTATGGCAAAAGACACCCCCGTACTTCCCCCGGGCATCGCTGATAGACCTCTTGTCTGAAAGGAAATTCTTATAGATTATATCATAAAACGGCATCTTACAGAGTATTTGCAATAGTTGCCATCGGTTCCTTTATCCCGGGAAACATTATCAGCAAACTTCTCTCATCTCTTACCTGGATTGTGATTAATCGCTGTAAATACGCAAAAACTAAGAAAACCGCCAATATATCACTCTATAGGTAGTTTTATTGAAGTTGTACTGGGCTATGATACCCAATATAATTGACGTAAGATAAAATCTTTATAATTCCCTCATCTTGTATCTAACCAAATAGATTTCACCTCATAATATTACCCTATTCAGCATTCATAACCGATAATCACCAACCATAGTAAAAAATTGGCCACCTGTATACTAAAGCTTATTAGATGGGTTTCATATCTAAAATCCATTAAAGGGGGTGAGACATGCATTTTTAGGCATAATATGGATTTTTGCTTAACAGGAAACAAGGAGGTGCTTAACTGTTGTCCAGAAATAATGATATTGAAGTAAGTCAGGTTAAGGCCACAGCAGATCCTTCGCCACTAGGATTGGGGGGTTTTGCCTTAACCACCTTTGTTCTCAGCATTGGCAACGCCCAGCTGATACCACTCGCTGCCAAGCCGGCCTTTCTCGGCCTTGCCTTCTTCTACGGCGGCCTTGCCCAACTGCTGGCTGGAATGCAGGAGTATAAGAAAAACAATGTCTTTGGGGCCACAGCTTTTTCAACCTATGGAGCCTTCTGGCTTTCTCTGGCAACACTTTCAGTTTTTGAGTCTACCGGTGTAATCGACTGGGGGGGCTATGCGGGTACAGCACTCGGCATCTTCCTGCTCGGATTTACGATATTTAATACCTACATGTGGATCGCTTCATTCAGGACCAACGGCGCTGTGTGTGGCGTGTTTACAACCTTAGAAATAACCTTTATTCTACTGGTTCTGGCCGAGTTCGGCATTATCTCCTCTGTGCCGGGCGGCATAATGGGTATTGTTACAGCTGCAGTCGCCTGGTATGCATCAGCAGCAGGAGTTATCAACTCGACTTATAAGCGCACAGTACTCCCCATCTTTCCTCTTGACAAAATAGAGAAAAAATATTGAATGAACCGGAAATGAACAAAACCGGGTGAAAAAGAAAAAACCGGCTCATTTGTATTAGCCGGTTCTTTTTTTCTTTAGGTACAGAAATGGCAGTGGGGACGGTTCCTGGC
>NZ_CDRZ01000282.1 GCF_000946815.1 Syntrophaceticus schinkii
ACTTTGTATCCCATATTGGCCAAGATCGCCGCGGCCAAAAACGATTTATCACTACATTTACCTGAACTCAGCTAAAAGTTTGGGCTGGAAACGATGCAAGCCGGTAAGTCCAGATGATAGGGGATAGCTCCGCCAACAAAACTCTGAACGAATTCGACTTTCTGAACCGAATCAAGATTTTCTTTTTCAGCTTGCATGTCAAGCCACTGGGCAATATAGCCAGTGAATTGGTAATTATTACTTTCAGTTACCCAAGGAACGTAATTTTTTTTGGATTGCATCCTGGAGATATTTTTTCTGAACACTGGGCATCACCTTGTACATGGCTTGCCGTTCAGATTTGCCTGCATTCAGGTACTTCTGAAGATCATTAGTAATCTGGCGGTCATAATTCAGAAGGCTTAAGGGTATTTCGACCTCCCATTGATAGGACTTGCCCCGGTAATCCCAGGTGTAGTTCTTGGATTCGACGGGCGTACCCTTGGAGAAAGCCAGAACTGGCATTGTAATGGTGCGGGTTGAAGAAATAGCAATTAGGATGATGCCTATTACAACAGCCACCAGGATGTTTTTCCAGCTTAAAAGGGAGCGGCTATTGCTTGTTTTCTTAAAATAGCTGCCGCGGATGACCGGTGTCGCTTCGTTAATCGTATCCAAAAGCCACTGGCCACACTTCAGACAATATTTTATTTCCGTGGGATTGACTGTTTTGCAAATCGGACAACGGTATCCGATGATCCGCGGCATTTACTTCACTCCCATCTTCCCCGCGGTCAAACTTTATAGCAACACTTAAACCATGAAAACTTTGTGCAACAACCAGATAATCCTGATATAAACTCCATTGGTAACAATAAATGCTATTAATGTTACTTACTATCAACAATTCGGCGCAAAACAAGAAATTCCTTTTTGAAGTTGCTTAACAGCAGGCTATAACACTGGCGGTGACCGTTGGCGATGACACGCACCTGGGGCGGTAACACTGGTGGTGACCGCGGGCAGTGACACACACCTGGGGCGGTTACGCTGGCAGTGACACGCACCTGGGAGATACAACCTGAATACACCTGTATATACATATTTGCCCAAATGGTGACAGTCACCAAAGGCGTAACTTGTATATACAAATTCAGCTAAATTGTGACAGTCACACCGGAGAAGTCACCGGGGTGAACCTGTAGTTGTTAGTTGGTAATAGCTAAATGGTGACAGTCACCGTTAATGCTGTCACTGGTAATGCTAGCAGTATGCTAAGATAAGAAGGTGAAAATAAACCGTGAAAGGGGTAGGCCTTTGTGCTGATTACCGAAAAAGAATGCCGCAGTGCTTTGAACCGCTGTGGTATTCCGGGAATCGATTACTGTCTTAACCCATATACAGGGTGCAGTCATGGATGCCTTTACTGTTACGCCAGTTTCATGAAGAAGTTTTGTCACATCCCGGAGGAATGGGGTTCGTTTGTGCAGGTTAAGGTGAATTTCGTCGACCGCCTAAAAGCAGCTTTAAGAAAAAGCAAACACGGCTGTGTTACCCTTTCCAGTGTTACTGATCCCTACCAGCCGCTGGAACGGAAGTACAGGCTAACACGCTCCTGTTTAGAACTGCTCGCTGACACCGATCTAGCTATCAATATTCTCACCAAATCTGACCTGGTGCTTCGAGACCTGGATATACTAAAAAAACTTCCACAAGTGAAAGTAGGGTTAACAATTACCACCTTAGACCCATATACCGCAAAAATACTTGAGCCTGGGGCACCTTTACCTGAAAATCGTTTGCATGCACTCGACCGCCTTACCGCAGCAGGAGTTAAAACATGGGTTTTCATCTCCCCAGTAGTGCCAGGTCTTGCTGATACCGATGAAAACCTGGCGTCCATTCTGAAAAAAGCCGCAGCAGCCGGCGTCCAGGAAGTACACTATGACCCCCTAAATTTTTACCCGGCGGCTGTATCCAATCTGAGAGCGGTAATTCAACGGCACTGGCCGAAACTGCGTCTTCTTTTTGAGGCAGCTTGTCGGGACCCCTATTATTACAAGGAGCAACTGCGCAGCATGGCAGATGAGATCTGGCCTGTATATGGGTATGACTCGAATTTAACACCCTAGTATTGATGACGGCTAATTGGTGACAGTCACCAAGCTCTCCACCTTCTTTACTTCACTGATCATCTGCGAAAATTGTAACCAACCCAGGGGTTCGTAGTGTGCCAGGTTGTTTCTTGCCAGGCGCAGATAATCGACTGGTCTGCGCAGTTGTTTCAGCACTTTGCTTTTGCTTTCATTCAGCCGAAAAAAGTCAACAATAACGCTGTATTCTGCGACACCATTTTGACAGGAAGCATCGCCGGGGAGGTTTGGGTTTCTATTGGCTTCACAAAAGGAGACCCATTTCTGTTTGAAATTCCTGTTCAAGTAGTCGCATATCTCCTGTCTGACTCTATCGAGGAGTGGAAGGAGAACCCTGGCTTGTCCTCTCCAAATTCGGTGTTCAAGGGTTGCGGTATCCCCCTGCAAGGCAAGGGTGGCGGAATGGATGAACACACCATCATTATCATTCCAGTTAGCCATCCCTGCACACCACAGAGGGTCAAGATCTGGAAGGGGGTGTCGAGGGGGCGGTTCTGGGCGAATTCGTTATTGTTCCCACCTGTGTCAAGACCAGCACTGACTTGTTCCTCAGCCCACCCCTTCTCCTCACAAAAAGCAAGCAGTTGTTCGTTCATCTGATCCCGCGTTATCACATCCCCTGTTATATCCCGCGTTATCAGATCCCGCGCACTGGAAATATCAGTCACACGACAGCGATCCAGCAGCCAAAACAGCAATTCGGGATCTGTTCCGGCTAGCTCCACAAAAACAGATTCCACCCACAGGCTTTCCTCCAGAGTAAGCCCCAGTTCCCAGGCAATACTCCTTGCCACCAAAAGCAGTTCCACAGTGGAAATCCAACCCCAAAAATAATACCTCTTCAGGTACACATCATCTTTTACACTTCTGCTCAATTCCGCTTGATTGATAACCACCATCAGTGCCCTGGGACACTGTTTTGTCCTGGCTTGATATGTGCGGGCATATGCCGACCACTGCCGTAACATCCTCGTCCAGTGCCTCACCATATCAGAAGATAGTTCAGAGAGGGTGATGATGGTCACATCTGCAATCCCACCCTCTTCAAAGATCTGCTCTATACTGACCTGTTCACCGGGAGAAAGCCTTACCCCACAACATTGGGCAATATAGTTTTCGGGTAATAACTCAGAGGCGTCATAGGCGAAAATTTTACACTCCACACCAATTTTTCGACACTCCTCAGCGATGACTAAATAAAAAACATCTTGCTTGATCGGGACAGGTAAAGTACAAATTATACTTATACCGTCACAGAGATCGCTCACAATTTCATTCAATCTTCTCCTGGGTTCCGGCAAATATAAAAATTCTTCGAGCTGTTCAGGGGTTATCATCTTTTCCCGATCACCCCCGCAGCAATGGCTTCTACCTCCAGTCCCGCTTCACTTTCAACCAGCACATTTAGCCTGTGCAGTGTTTCTAAAGAAACCCCCACCTTTTCCCGAGAAAGATCAAGGAGTTTAGCATTGCCATAGGTCTTGATACCGTCATCAATCTCATTGCGGGAAATGGAACCCAGCTCCTTGAACATGTTGACCATTTCCAGGCCACATTCCACTTCATCGACTCCCAGGGCTGCCAGAAAGCCATCTGCAATCCCATCAGCGTTATCAGCCAGCCTTTCTTTGAGCAGATCAGCAGGCTTGCGTGGATCCTGGATGTTTGCAGGATCCTTCATCAGTTTCCATAACTCATTTAACAGGTACGGCCAACCGCCTGTTACCTCGTATATCTTTTCAACAACCAGCGGTGTAGCTAAAATATCACGATCAGCCAAATACTTCTTGATCATCTCTTGGTCCCAACGCATCAAATAAACCACAGCATCAATTTGGCTCTCTACTTCCATCCAGTTCTCAGGAGACTCCTCAAACCATCTTCGGATAGCAACGGCATCGAAAATAAGAACCCAGCGCACGATGCTGCTGCGCCTGCTGTATTTGGATAAAAACCGTGAGGTGTCACAAATAGTGTCCACAAGTGAAGCATCCAGAATCGGAATATCGCTGGCAAAAGTATAGAAAAGATCACTGCCAGCCTGTTTTCGAGATATCGAATTGCTAAACAGGCGGAACAGCTGGTCCAGGGTAACTATGTCAGGGGGCAGCGGCTGACATCTCTCGCTGAAATTAGAGCCCATCAAAAACTTCAGTGTGTGAGGCACAGCAGTAATACCGGTGGCAGCGCTACCGAAAACTATCCCTACACCGGAGCAGGTCTTAGTTAATTCATTTGATTGTTGTACAGTTAGCGGGCTTCTCTCCTCGCTATTTAGTTTTAAGCGGTAACAGCGCGCATCTTCCACTGTATCTGGTGCAGGCTGTTCAGCCATATTGATCAGGCGCTCAGAGATCTCCTGCTCAGAGCCCAGTGCCCTGACCACATTACCATTTTTCAGGCGGTACTTGCCATTGATCCGCTTGACAAGCACCCCCAAACCAATCAGTTCATCCAGTAAGGCCTTTGCCTCATCCAGCGATACGGCAGCAAATCCACGAGACCACCAATAGGTAGCACAATCAAGGGCCTCTGAAACCGTAAACTCCCTCCTGTATCCATCCTTATCATGCAACTGTTTGGCGATCATAGAATAAACCATCACCTGATACCTTATATCCAGATCCAGTGTCCAATTAAACCGCTCCCGCATAAAACTGCGGACATCTTCCCTGCGGTAAATGCCTTCAACATCGGTAATAGTTACCTGATAAGGGGGTTCCTGCTGCCGCTTCCGCACCAGTTTAACAAGCTCACCACAAAAATACTGTATGAGAGCCGGGTGATAATTTGTATAACAAAGGATCCTCAGCACTGCATCCCTGGATTCATCCCCATCAAAGGAGAAACCTATAGCCTCCATGGGCTCCGTAATGAGCGAACGAGCCTCAGCGGGTTCCAGTGGGCCAATAACCAGGGGGCGCGACATCATCTGGGCAAAGGGGTGATTCTGTCCGGAACAATAGCGCTGAACACTATGCAAACCGCAGAAAACCACCTTAAAACGCCGCTCTGTCTGATCCATGATCCGCCGCAACTCATGAACCTCTTCGAAGTTATGTTTGGCATCAGCAGCAAGAAAATTGTCAGACTCATCAAGCAGCACAATCACCTGCATCGTTTTGTTTTTATTCAATTTTTCAATGATTTTCTGGGAAATGTGCTCGCGGTCGTGCCTGACACCTTTATACAAAATACCTCTTCTGATCAACATTTCTCTAAGCCGGTTCCAAAGATCCTCCGGGTGATAATGACCCTGGGGATCCCCCAGCGGCTTAATATCATCATAAATTACAGAGACCTCCCGCTCAGGATTATCATATTCTCGCTGGACCATATGCAGGATTACAGTCTTGCCGAACTGCCGGCCACCGTAAACGATGCAGCTTCCCCCAGGTTCGGCTAATTCCTTCACCATCAGGTTCCTCCCTTTAAAAATTTCGGGAGGGATCACCCCGAAAGAGCGATAGGGAATCAAATACCCCCAGGCAGCTCCACAGGAAATAAGCGCAGGCAGTCTGCTCTCCCTCTGCGATGCCAGATAGTAGAGAAGCAGTTCATCTACCAGCAGGGCGGTAAGCCCTTCCCTCCTGCAGTAGTTGCTCCATTCCCGCCGCTGAACAACATTCATCCTGCCAGTAAAAATGACGATGGGGCAATTTGAAAAAACACCATATGTATGTAATATATTACCTATTGTCTCCGCATGCGGCCGAGAATACACTAAAACAATATCGTAAACCCCGTTGCGCTGTGAACCAAAGTCAGCCAGCGGGGAGAGCTTCCCTGCATACATTGTGGCTTTATAATAGAAAGATTTACTGCCGCCATCTTTGTATTCAACCTGTGGCCTTTGAAAACCGGCATACTCCATCAATTTCCTCAACTGCTCCCCCAGCAGACCGGCATTTTTCCTCACTTTCTTGTACCTTTTAATATTTAACCAGGCATCCAAGCCGCTTTTGATCTCTTTATAGCGCGCACCGGGTACCCTCTTCATATCAAGACCAGCCTCGGATTTTCCCTTAGACAACGATTCTACCAAACCCCGTGGGCTTCGATGCTCTTCCGCTTCCAGATAGTTATTCAGGCCATTGATCACACCCGCAAATTCCTCCACATATTTTACCTTATCAGATTCTTCCTCAACTTCAATTTCCATCCCTGTATCAATGGCGCGTTCGGCATAGTGTACAAACTCATCAGCTAAAGCAAGATCCCCATTTCGGAGAGCCCCCTCACTTCGCTCAAGATGCCTTTTGGCAATAACCAGATTATTTTGCTCACCCGATATTGCAGCTCTATTATCTAGATCGGAACATAACTGTTTAATATTATCTCGAAGGGACTCATGACGTTCTCCCCGCAGGTTGGAGATGTTTTCGGCGATCTCATCTAACTCCTGAAACAACAGATAAAACTGCCTGGTTTTCTGTTCTTCAATGGAAAGTAGCTGCCCCTCCAGCTCTGATCGAAGCTCTTCTGTTAAAACATGGTCGATGGTCGCTTGTACAATCAGATTACGCGTATGGTCTATTTTATCCTTGAGCATTAAACAAGCGCTTGATTCCAGCTCTTCAAACTCTTGATATAATTCGGCAGCTTGATGATCGCCGGAATCCTGCAGTTCTTGGATCACAAGCTCAGCAAGCCGGAAATCATTGCGCTCAAGGTGATCATTTAAAGCATCCTTCAGTGAACGCTTGTCCAAAACAGCTTGAAGAAGGGAATCCTTGGTCATCAAGGATCCGTCAATATCAAAATAGCCCTCTTCATCAAGGGGCACACCGCGCAACAATAGCAGCGGCCTGGAAAGTGCCTGTTTCCAGTCTCTCTCCTGCTCTATTCCCTGTTCGCTTAATGGATCAGCCAACTCCTCCAGCAGCATGTTAAAGACACCAAGGGCATAGGAGCGAATCGCCTTTCCCTTAATCCCCACCTCATGATCAGGATAACCTGTTAGCTCATGCTCGAATGCATCCCAGCAGTTTTTAAATGTCCGCTGAAAATCCCGAGTCTTCTTATACCACCAGTCGTTTTTTTTGTTCCTGGATGTCACCAATCTGAACACTATCCAACCATTTAATAAATAACTTGCGGAGTTGATACAGCGGTCTCATGATTTGCTGCACCGACTGACCATCAATAACCGGCACCCTGGCCTTTCTCTTATATAGTTCCTGAGTAGTCTGAAGTCTAAGTTCACTCATGCTTTTACTGCTGTCTAGATACCGGTTAAGGGTAGAGGTCACTGTATCATGTTTTGCAAAATCATTCTTTATAACTACATCCAATGCATCACTAATTAAACTATCGGGGCCTGCCAGTGTGCGCAGCGTCTCTGTTGCCGGTCCAAAGATTATTCTTTTGGCCGCGACCTCGTCTCTCCAGGCTGCCACCTCTTTTGAGACAGACTTCGCTCGTTCTCGCCAATCGATGCTATGAACTGCCTGCCAGTGCAGCTTGCGATCCAGCGATTTGCCATGCAGGTAAAAATCCAAAACAGTCTGCATCAGTTCTGAAAAGGGATCAGCGGGATTATTCACCAGGGATAGCGCTTTTTCGACCCAGGAGCCAGCAAAGGTTTCAGGTGCAAAAAGAGTGGGGCGCAGGACAGCAGCCGCAAGAAGCAGTGCCAGATCCCGCTCAGATATATCCATCTGTTCGGAGAGAACATCAAGGTGATCTGAGTGTTTCATGCAGATATGATAGAGATGATCTTTTTCTTCTATCTCGCTCCAGGATGCCTCTTTACCAAGAAAAGCAGACAGCAAAAGCCAGGAAGGAACCGGTGGCTGCAAACCACCTTCCATCTCCCGCGTCAGCCAATAAGCAGTAGCAAGATCACCATCTTGAATGGCTTCCCAGAGGCACCTTTCAGCATCAGAAAGAACTGCTTTAGTTTCCTTCGCCTCAATTGTTATGGTAGGTTCAACCACTGCCACTGTGGCAGCCGTTTCAGCGTCAGCAGCCACTCGGGCAACTTCTGCAGCATAGGTTTTTTCAGACACAGCGCGGGCTAAAGTGGTAGGTGATGGATCATCGGGTGTCAGCTCTGCTAGATGCAGTTCTTCCGGTATCGGCTCATCAAGTTGCGGTTCATCTATTGTCAGTTCCTCTGTTTTCGGCTCCTCAGGCGGCGGTTCTGCCAGCTTCGATTTCTCTGTTTTCGGCTCCTCAGGCGGTGGTTCTGCCAGCTTCGGTTCCTCTGTTTTCGGCTCCTCGGACGGCGGTTCAGCCAGCTGCTCCGGGACACGTTCTTCTTCCTCAGCGCAAGATATCTCCGTTTGTATATCATCCGGCATCCTTACGTCCTCTATAATGTGGAGATCCCCCGGTTTGCACCATTCAACTGAAGCACTATCAACATCTTCGTCAGATAAAGCCGCCTTTTGAATATCCCCTGGTTTATCCTCATCTTCCGCAACAAAAACCCCTTCCGTCTGACACTCTAGCGATTTTGAGCCTTCATCGGATTCGATGTCTACAGTACACTCGTCTTCTATGCCCTCCAGTTGTTTTTGCTCCGGTTGCTCCGGCTGCTCCGGCTGCTCCGGCTGCTCCGGCTGCTCCGGCTGCTCCGACTGTTCCGGCTGTTCCAAAATGTTGTCCAGTAACTTGTATTTCTGTTTAAGTTGTTCGTCAAGACATGTGAGCTGCTTGGCCGTTTTGATATTGCTGCCCTCTTTCGCCAACAGCAAACCGGCTTCCTGACAAATTGCATAAACATCATTCAAGAGCCCCTTCACTTCGGCATAATCAGAGGGAACGACATTTTTATAAAGCTCGACTTCCAAAGGAAACCCCGGTATTACTAGAAAATACTCCAGCACTGTATTATGTTCCTTAAGCTGCTTCAAATAGTTGCTTATCTCCGACAGGTATTCTTGTCTTTGAGACCGATGCTTTTTGAAATCCTGCCATGATTTTAATAGACTGTTAACTGCCGCATCTATTTTCTCAACATCCTCAATTATTTGACCCCCGTGAAACACATCAGCAATCTCTTCTAATTTATTAAGAATGTCACCCTCGCTCCCGTTTCCATCCTGTATTGCCTCATCTCCTGCTTCAAAATCATCATCTCCGTCATCCTCAACCGGTTCTACCTCATCTCCGCGCTCGTTAACCAGCTGATAACCTATTTCCTTCTTAAATCTGTCAGAATTGATGATCAAAACAAAAACCATCGATTTGACACCAAACCTTGTTACCAAATCATTGAGTTCATTACGACATTCATCCCGGGATTTACTATTAATCTCTTCCCTGGCTTCCTTGTGCTGTTCATCAAAATAAGCAGATATTGCTACCTGTAAACTATTAGGCCCCTTTTTCCAGGCACTCTTGAGCATATCATAAGCATTTTTCTTCTTGTTGACCTTTATTTCTACAGCCTTCAATGCTGCTATAACTTCTTTAATTGTTAACGTATCAACATACCAGTCAATAAATTGATTATCTGTCATGATCAAAAGCTCGCCCCCCCCTTTGGTATAGGTTTCAATTAACCCCTAATAAAGTATTTGTGACCAGTTTATTCATGGGATATTTCGACAATAATGTAACAATTCCTGCCTGCTTACAGTGCCAATTACCTGAAGTAAACCGGGAGTTGATTATGCTTCTTCGGGGTCCGTTATTATTTCTCTGTGTAATGCCACAAAACCCACAACTTGTCTATACATATTCACCAAAATGGTGACAGTCACCAAAAGGCGTAACTTGTATAGACAACCCTGGCTATTTGGTGACAGTCACCAAAAAAACATCGACCTATCTAGCAAAATATGTTAGATTATAAATACAGCGTCATTGGTTTTGCATTAATTGGTGGATAGAGCTGAGAGCTGTGCAAAGCCAACACCGGAAAGTACGGGATCATGCTGTATGAAAGGAGGGGCGGCAACTCCCATCGAGATTTATGCACGGGGTTTCTGTTGCCTGGTTTTTATGAATTATGAGAGACCTAATCTCCCTGCCTTTTTAACTGTAGTTTTACTGGTTTTGTTATCAATCATCGTTTTAGGGGAAGTGCAGGACTATTATAATCCGCCGATAACCGAACAACACAATCCGGCGCTAACTGCTGAACCGGACTCTGCTTTAGAATTAGATAAAGAACAATCACAACAGCCTCAACGCCCTTCCTCTGAATCAGAAAAACAACCACAACAGCAGCCACAACAACCAAAGCCAACGCCAAAACTGGTATCCACAATCCAAGTACAGTCTGTTACACCTACAGCCGAAGAACTGAAAATGATCAATTTAGTAAACCAGGAGCGCCAAAAAGCCGGTTTGCAGCCTTTGGCAATAGACAACCGATTGGTGTACCTGGCACGCTTAAAGAGTCAGGACATGATCGACTATGATTATTTTGATCACACTTCTCCTACTTATGGGGAGCCATCACGCATGATCAGCATCGCTGGTATACCTTATCTCTGTGCAGGTGAAAACCTTGCCGGCGCTTATAGGGTAGAAATAGCACATAATGGCTTAATGAACTCCCCAGGCCACCGCGCCAATATTCTGCACCCCGACTTCACCCATATTGGCGTTGGCGCTGCCCACGGCGGCCCATACAAAAGAATGTTTACCCAGCTATTTGTAGGTGTCAATAGTAATCGTACAAATTAAGGCCAGAGAAGAAGCAAGAAGGCAGCAGGAAGAAGAAGTGGATAAGACAATAGAAGAGGAACCCCCTTCAGGTTCTTGATAGGGTGAGCGGGAAACCCATATAACTGCAGCGAAGTTTGGATGGTCACAAATCAAGATTATATAAAGCAAGTAAAAGAAGAAGCAGTAAAATGCGGGCACTTATGCAGTCGAAAAACCGGCGGGGTTAGATACTAAACAAAACTACCCATTTGGGAAAAACAACCATACAATTATTAAAACAGCTATTGCTCCTATTCTTGATGCTTTCAAATAACTTTCGCTTGGTTCAACATTTTTATATTTCCAACCTTCACCCATTCTCCAAGCAAGCTCGGGATTAAAAAATCCAATAAATGCAAGAATACTAATAATAATTTTAAATAATAACATTTTATCTCCTTCTTTTTTCAACATATCTTGCTAATATCTTGCTAATAAGCTCTCAATAAAAAATGGTTCTTGTTCCCATTCTTATACCTAGATTATCTTATTCGACAAATTATAAGAAAATCCTCCATAAATATATACCTTAGTAAAACTTATCTATCCTGGGCTTAAGCATGTGAGCCTCAACCAGCAGGTCTAATCCTTTTATGCGGAAAATAAAAAACCGCTGATCCGGTACTAAAACACCTGAATCAGCGGTAGATTTTAATTTTGCGGATCGGGCAGCCGCTGTCTCGCCTGCTGCGCTTAACGTCCCTGTTATCAGTGAACTCCAAGGGTTTAGTGCGGGTGGTTATCTTTAACCATTAGTTTTCTGCTACTATTCACTGAACCTAACTTGATAGTTCCCGCCCCGATCAATTTTCCCCATTACCTAGCCAGCGAAAAAAAGCAGACAGCGACAGTCACCTGGGATTAACTGGGTGATGGTTGGGGGGGGCATCTTCGAGGGTTATCTCTACCAATCCAGTAATGCCGAAAGCAAAAAACAAGCCTGGTCCCAGGCAAAGTCCAGCCAAATGAAACCTGGCCGGTTATTTCAGTTGCAATAATCACAATAAAAAAGTATGATCTGCTGAAGGATGAAAGTTATTTTGTATAACTATAGAAAGCGGTGAGCACCTTAAAACCGTTAAAAGTTTTGGGGATAATCCATATTTTTGTCGGTATTGGAGCATTATTTGGGGGAATGGCAGCAATATTGAGCCCCAGTGGGAGTGCAGTCGGAATAACAGCTTCAGAGGCATTGCAAAATGGCCCCTTTACAGACTTTTTGATACCGGGTATTTTTTTATTCGTTGTGCTGGGGCTTGGCAATATAACTGCATTTATTACTGCAAAATTTAAAAATAAATATCAACCATATATAAGTGGGGGTTTTGGAGTAATCCTTTGTCTGTGGATTATCATACAGTGTTACATGTTATATATGATTAATGTATTGCATATTATCTTTTTTATCATTGGCCTTATACTGATTCTTTTATCAAAAATACTACGGAATAGCGCGGTCACATTCCACGGTTCCAAAGACTCCTTCAGGTAACGTTCCTCTTGATAAGTGGGACATCTTAGCGGAATCCCCGCTTGTTCCAGAGACTCCTTGAGGCAACGTTCCGATTGATAAGCCGGTCCTCTTAGCGGAGTCGCCGCCCGTTCTAGAAACTTCATCAGGTAATATTCCCTGGAGAGGGCAAAATCAAAGCATATAGACATTAGACGTTCCTAAAAAGCAAAACCTGTCCATCACCAGTTCCAACATGGATCAAGAGAACTGTCCCCTTGATCAACCTGTAGGTTGCCCACCCCCATCGGTCACCCATGCCACCCCAGGCAGAAAGTAAATTACTCAAGCCTGACCCCGTTATTTTACCCCGTTATTTTACCGTCTGCATCTGGTCGCCTGTTTTGATCTGGTCGACCACATCCATTCCCTCTGTTACCTTGCCAAAGACGGCATACTGCCCATCGAGCCAGGAAGCATCCTTTTTGAGGATGTAAAACTGTGAGCCGGCGGAGTCGGGATCCATAGCCCTGGCCATGGCAACCGCCCCCCGCACATTCCTCAGCTGCGGATTGGTCTCCAGCTTGATCGACCAGCCGGGACCGCCGGTGCCGTTGCCCTTCGGGTCGCCCCCCTGGATCACCCAGTCTTCGACCCGGTGGAACTTGAGCCCGTTGTAAAAACCGGACTGCACCAACTTGTCGAAGTTGGCCACAGTGATCGGCATCAAGTCAGGGTAAACTTCAAGCACGATCTGGCCCTTAGCTGTGTCGATGGTAACATTATGTGGCACTTTTTCCTGATTCTGATTTTCGGACATTGTTTTCCTCCTTAAAGTAAGTACTGAATAACCTTTGAATTAATATCTCACATCAACCGGAAACAATAAAGCCGGCTTGACCCAGTTAGCACCCCTGTCCAGCATGTTATGCAGTGGCCAAAGTAAATTACTCAAGCCTGACCCCATATCCAGAAGGCAAGCAGTCCCACAATAAGTGCCGGAATGGTGCTCAGCACAGTGCCCAATAATGCAGACTTAGGATGCATTGCGAACAAGGGAAAGAGGGCATCTCCATCTTGAGAAATAGTGTTGGCCAGCAATGCCGCAAAGGGGAACATTCCCTTTAAGTACAGGGACACAAAAATTACTTGAGGCCCACAACCTGGAACCATTCCTAACAAAACCCCCAAAATAACTGAGGCCAGGCCTGCCGAAGTCATGGCTGCCGCTACTACCTCGGTTCCCCCTGCAAAATAGACACCCACCTCATAAACCAGATAAGCCGCAAACACCCAGGTTCCTACAAGAGCAGTTTCCTGTGCATTATGAACAAGCGTTTCTTTCAGAGAAAACAATTTATGTTCTACATCTTCATGACTTTGGGCCTTGATTAGCCTCTGCGAAACAATCACATACAACAGAGTAACAATGGTACCCACACCGCCCACAATAACACTTAGATAAGGGCGTCCCAAAAGTGCACCGAGATCTATCCTAAATAAATCCAGAAACCCCAGCACAAATCCTGCGGCCACAATAACCCAAAATACGATATACGCGTTGTGGGTAATCTTATACCGCAATCTACGGGGATCCTCGGGTTTCTGATGATGGAGGATTAAATCTATGCTATCTCCCTCTTGATGCCCAATGTGCTTCAGCATACTGGAACGACAGGCGTTAGGATGCTCACAGTACACCCCGTTTAAATAAGCTTCCGCCTCTCTATGCGCTCCATTTAAATTATTTATACCCTTTATTGCTGACGTTCTCTGTACCCAATCCCCTATCTTGAAGTAATCTACAATATAGCCCGTAATAACGCCTACAACAAAACAGATTGCGGTAACTATCACAAATTCCTTTGGAACCTGAGTCAAGATAACAAAAGCCGTATCACCTGCAGTAGCAATCAAAGTAGCCATAACCGCACCAAAAGTAACAGTACCCTTAACATAGAGCGGCATTAAAAAAATTGAACCCCCGCAGCCGGGGACAATCCCCAACAATGCGCCAAACAGGGGTTGGTATTTCTTTGATCTTTCAATAGTCTGTTGAAAATCACCCTGCTGCTTAAAATTGATGTAGCCGAATAATAAGAGAATACCCCCAACGAAGACAGTAACCTCAATAAAAGAACTTTCCGCACAAGTCAAAATGATTTCCCATATATCACTAGCCATACTGCTTCTCCTACCTGAATTGGATGTCAGATGCCTGAGGTCGGAAATCGGAAGACCGCAGAACTGCCTTACGCTTATTCTGTGACATTCCTGACTTCAGCCTCTGTTCATCCCCTGCTTGCGCCGGCCTGGACGGCATTGGCGTTCCCGAATGGAGGTTGGGAACTGGAGATCGGAAGCCTGCCGGAAGAGTACAAGAACATCCAAACAACGGATCTAACGGCCTTAAATCTAACATCACATCTGTTTTTATTATCTGCTGATGCCGCCTGGGCAATCCCTGGGCAATAGTGGTCTGCCTAAAACAAACCTTCTACTAATTCTAGACCAATCTCGACATTCCCTGCCATAGTCTGGGGAGAATGAATTCGCCAGGCCGCCAGGCATTGTAATCATCTGCTCCCGAACATAACACTCATCTAGTATACAGCATGAACCGTCCCCCAGAAAGCCGAAGAGGCCAGACATCACGACACTATTAGTTTTCAACAGATTATTAGTATTGTTCCACCTCTGAGCCACCCTGATTCCATACTGAATCAGAAGCCTCTCTATTGGTAAGAATAGCCTATAAGCACAATTACTGAGTCGAAACAACTAGCACAGGATACTTTGTTATAGGATGATAGCAGCAAGCAGAAGGGTGATATTGGATGCAACATTTCAAAGTTGCAGCATCGTTATTTGTGTTAATCGCTGCAGTTGCTGCGGCCTGGCATTGGGGAATACTCAAAACAGGATATCCAAATTTAGAAACACCACCGACCCAGCAACAAGTAAAACCCATACCTCAGGTTGAAGAACAAATTGATGCTGCAGAAAAGATGTATGATGAATCAAGAGAAAAGAATAGGACAGTTTTGCAGGAAGAGATCGAAGCCCGCTATACTGCCCAACTGTTGAATACTGCCCAAGATTACGAAAAAGAATTGAACAACCTGGCAAATACCGCCTGGGAAGATTACACTAAAGCTCAACAAGAGGGGGGAAAAATATCTATACAGATGGCTTTCCCTTACATCACAGAGGGTCTGAAGTTGAAAACGAAGTGCGACAACGAAATTAATACCATTTTGCAGAAGTTTGAATCTGAGCTGCGTGCAAATTCACTCCCAGTAAACAAGGCTAAGTTGTGCCGGCAAGAATATGAACGGAGAAAATCAGAACGCAAAGAGGCAATTCTTGAGATCCTTACTAGCATTTAAGGCAATTTAGCAGTCCGGACAAAGGCACAGCCAAAGTAAAATCCCGCGCAGGAGAGTAAATAACTCAATTACTCAAGCCTGACCCCACAAAGAAACAAACACTTTGACGACATCGGGATCAAACCGGCTTCCCGCGCAGTTCTTAAGCTCTGCTATGGCTTTTTCCTTATTTTCGGTTTTTTGATAAGCTTCTTGAGCGGTCATAACTTCATAGGCATCGGCCACAGAAATAATCCTCGATATCAAAGGGATCTCCTCTCCTTTTAAGCCTTCCGGGTACCCTTTTCCATCCCATCGTTCATGATGATATAGAACATATTCAGCCAACCCTGCGTATTCATCCACCGATTTAAGAATCTGATAACCTGCCTCAGGATGTCTTTTATACACTTCAAATTCTTTTTTGGATAGTTTACGGTTTTTATTTAAAAGTTCTGCCGGCACAATGATCTTCCCGATATCATGCAGCAAAGCCGCTGTTTTTATGTCATTCATTTCTTTTTCATTGAACTTCATGGCCTTACCCATAGCCTCACAATACCGAGATACCCTTTCCACATGAATTCGTTCTCTGCCATATTTGGTATTAATACTGTTAATGAAACTTTCAATGGTTTGGCTTTTAACTCTTTTTCTATATCTCAGCTTATCTTTGTACATACGGTTTTCAGCCTGGATGTGTATTTCTTTAATATCCTGGTCCGCACTTTCTTTGACAGCGTAGCCAATGGCCAAAGACACGACAATGGAATCCAACATGGTTGTTGCAGCTGTATCAATGATTCTTTTCTTGATTATTTTTGCCTTTATTTCGTCTGTCTCCGGAAGCAGTATAGCAAACTCGTCTCCACCGACCCTACCGATTATTTCATCAGCCCTGCATACTTTTTTCATGATATCGGCCACTTTTTTTTAGCAACCGGTCTCCCATTTCGTGTCCAAAAGCATCGTTCGTCAATTTTAGTCCATTTACATCTAAAACCATGATGGTAAAAGGCAGATTCCTTTTCGTGTCCAGCCTTTCAATCTCTTCTTTTATGAACCTGCGATTATATAAACCCGTGAGATCATCATGAAAGCTTAAGTATTCGATTTTTTCTTCAGCTTGTTTACGCTTTGTGATGTCCATAATTACCGCTAAAAAATACTCTTTCCCCTGGCTTTCGATAATTTCTCCAGAATACAAACCATTTAACATCTGTCCATTTTTGGTTTTTATTTTTAGTTCGAAGTCGCGAACCTTACCGGTTTTTTGCAGTTCTTCAGCAAATTCCTTCTTTTTTTCCTGTTTATGAAAATAAAATAGATTTAATTCTTCAGCCGTTTTACCTGTGATCTCATCCCTGGAATAACCTATTTTTTCAAGAAAAATATCATTGACCTCTGTAATGACCCCTTCAGGCATCATACTTACCGCCATCAGTGCAGGATTACTCACAAAAAGCCTGTTGAATTTTTGCAATGCTTCCTGTTCTGTTGATAAGTCTTTGGAAACGCTAAAAATACAATCTTCACCATCCCATTTTCCACGCCAAATCCGTGTTTCTACAGGTAAAAACCTGCCGCTTTTTGTCGCCAGCGGCAAAGGACAGGTATCTCTTTTTCCGGCAAATATCTCTTCAAATATCTGTTCAGCCTCTTTCCGCTCGCTCTTTGGATAAACCTCCAACAGGTGAATATTGTTCAACTCTTCGAGAGTATAACCAAGTATTTTAGTCACTGCACTATTGATAAAAACTATTTTTCCTTGTTCATCATTGACAAAAATCAGATCATTCATTGTTTCAAAAAAGACCCTGAAATTTTTCTCGCTTTCTTGTAATTTTTCTTCCATCTGCTTTCGATCGGTGATATCACGAAATATACCCCGGGTGCTGACAAAATTACCTGCATCATCAAACCTACAATTTGCGCTACCCTCAACATATAAGGCCTTGCCATTTTTCGTCTGAAAAACAGCTTCGACAGCATCAATTTCCCCGCCTGATATTACCTGCTGGAAGACTTTCTGACAGTGTTCTTTTGACTGCGAGTGAATAATATCCCATAAAAAAAGGTTACCGATATCTTCATTTGCGTAACCAAGCTTTTCTTTCCAAGTTTTGTTGACATAGATGAATTTTCCGTCACTGTCAACACACTGAATAAGATAGGATGCGTTGTCTACAAGCCCCTTATAGTCCTTTTCGTTAAGCTTATTCTGAATAAGCCCCATAACAATTACACACCCTTGATGTTGTATTTTTCTACAATATTTCCAATATAGCCATATATTTATCTTATCATCACTATATAAATTGTACCATCTAAATAATCGAAAACACTTCTTCGCGATTTGGCAATGCCAATTAGTTGGCACAGTTTGTGCTAAGTGGTGACAGTCACCATTTTGCCAAATATGTATATACAAGTTAGCCTAAATGGTGACTGTCACCAAAATGCCAGATCTGTATATACAGGTTGGGGTAATTCAGACTGGGGATGCTCAAGCCGACGCTGTGTGTATTTTTTTCTATTGATATTAATTTACCTGTTGCTATAAAATCATATTACAAATAACTGCAGTCCTTGATAGGATGTCTGCATTTATTAACTAAGTCAGAGGGGCAGGTATTATTATGTTAAAAGAATTCAAGGAGTTTGCCGTAAGAGGTCCAGTGATCGACCTCGCAGTTGGTGTGATCATCGGTGGTGCATTTGGAAAAATAGTTACTTCATTAGTAAATGATATTCTGATGCCGTTATTGAGTATCCTCATCGGGGGAATTAACTTCACTGATTTAAAATATGTGATCACTCCGGCGAGTGGAAATGCTGCAGAAGTAGCCTTCATGTACGGCGCCTTTATCCAGTCAGTTATTGATTTTCTGATCATTTCATTCTCCATTTTTCTGTTTGTTAAATTAGTATCATCCCTAAAGAAAAAAGAACCGGAGCCTGAACCCATTCCTCCGGAACCCAGCAATGAAGAAATCCTGCTTCAAGAAATACGTGATTTGCTTAAGGATAAATAAGTGCAACTTTGTCGGAAGTTAGAGATCAGAGAAAAAATGGACCCCCGCTATCTTAAAAGCAAAAAAGCAAGCCTGGCTAAAATAGAGGTGAGAAGCGGGAGGTTGGAAGTGGGAATAGAGGTCGGAAATGCCAGAGGTTGGATGATCGGAAAAAGATGACCGGCACTTAGAAGCATAAAGCAGAAAAGCAAGCCTGGCCCCGGGGATATACCGGAGGTCAGGCTTTTTTATATCGAAGGGATGGATCTACGCTAATCACCCTGGATTCCCGCCGATTCATAACGAGAATCCAGCTAAAACCAATAAAATCAAGGGTTTAAAGCCTCAGCTGCCTTTAAAAACCATCGTTATGATAAAATCACATAACGATGTCACTTTCCAATATTTATACGGATTTATACCCTCCTCGTTACGTGTTCCCGGGAATCTAGGAATCACCGCTATGATAATTCCACCTGTAGGAAACTAAGAATAGGAGGAAGTGCCAACATACTGTTCGATGCCAGATGATAATTCCACCTGTAGGAAACTAAGCGTGGTTCAAACACACAAATAACACTCCGGTGCTGGATTATAATTCCACCTGCAGGAAACTAAGCAAACAATGCCTAATAAGAAAAGTATGCATTATTATGTAAAACGATGTCGATATTGCACGTAAATTATCTAATATTTAAAGGAGGGCAACTATGTTCTGTCCAAAATGCGGCAGCGATGTAGACCAACAAAATTCTTTTTGTACTGTTTGCGGAAATCCATTTGACTTTGAAGATCAACACAGCAGTGCATCAGAAAAAACACAGGCCAGCTTACACTCCATAAATAATGTGCCATCAAAAATAATTATAGGAGTTATTATTGCTGCCGTTAGTATTCTTTTGATTTTTATATGTTATAAGCCTCAACCACAACATACTGTAACCAGATACATAAAAGCAATTAACAATAACGATATCGATAGAATTATGTCCTGTCTTGAGCCAGAGGTTGAAAATCACTTTAAAGAGCTTGAGGCTGATGAACAAGCCAGGGAGCTTAATTACTTACAGGCTTTTTCAATTAATGATCACAAAATCTTATCCAAAGAAATAGATGGCAATGAAGCGGAAATATTGGTTGCTGCTGTAGTAGATTATCCTGACAGCGACGAGCCTGAACCCGAAATGGTTAAATTTTTGTTGAAAAAATTTAACAAGGGTTGGAGAATTGTGGACATGGAGTATCTATAAGGGGTGGAAAGTCAGGTTCATGAACAGGCGGTACTGCCCTCTGGCAACCAGTAACACCCAAATGGAGAACTCGGAGCCCACATGGTGACTGTCACCATTTTGCGTCACCATTTTGCCGAATATGTATAGACAAGTTAGCCCATTAGGTGACTGTTACCATCTTGCCATTATCTACTGAAATATAATGGATAGACGCTCATGCCTCTTTATGGCAATACCTCAGAAAATGAAAACAGAGGCTGACGCTGAACGTTGAGAAACCAGCAAAGGACAGATTCTTCACAGCTTCCGACCCCCAACTTCCGGCATCGGGCATCTATTTTCAGGTTATTTCGGATTGTTGGCACCAACACTGTAGGAGAGGGAAATAAACAATGAAAGGACTTACCCAGAATTGAATCAACATCTACAAGTCGGCCATCAGCAGTAACAGCTTACTTTACCATAAAAAACGGCGTTTTCGGCCTTTTATACCCTCTTAGCATGAATCACAAGCCTGGCATTTTTAAACTCATAAGAACAGGTCACAAGAGTCAATATCTTATCATCTTTAGTTACTTTGACATCAGTCTCATATTTTGACCTGCTCTTAACCATATCCAAATACTGTGCATATTCCACATCATTAATAAAGGAAACCTGTAAAAAATCGCTGTTTGGCTCAGTAAGATATACCGAAAAAATCTGCCACCTCATAGGCTGTTGGAGCGAATCATATTCAATAAAGGCGTGATCAGCATAAAAAGAGCGGTCTTTGTAGGCGGAAAGGCCGGCAAACATACAACCGTCCTTCATATTATGGCCATATATAATCGTATTATGGTCCTTTTCATCATTGGAGTTTCTGTAATCCATGAATATGGAGCCCCGTGAGGACCTTTCCTTTTTAAGGTTATGTTTCAAATAGAACTCATTATCTTCAGTTTGCACAACAGGATAATCAATTTCCGTACCCGGTATCTTGATCCAGCCAACCACATCTTTGTTCATCCCTAACAGACTCTTAAACGGATCGGTCGGGTCGCCCGGATCGCCTGGATCGGCCGGGTCGGCACACCGCAGTTGATGGTATTCTTTCCTCAATCCCTCATTAAGAGCCCTGCTGGAATAACCATCATAAAGATAGCTGCCGATGTTTACACCACTGTAAATCAATACAGCAGACAACAAAATAATCAAAATTACCTTTATCTTCTCCCGGTGCTTCATCATGGCCCTCCGCTTGGGGACTGTCACCAAATTGCCGAATATGTATAGACAAGTTAGCCCATTTGGTGACTGTCACCATTTTGCCGAATATGTATAGACAAGTTATGACCGAGTCGCTAACCGCTCCCTTCACCATCCCGGGCCAAAAGCAATAAAGCAAGCCTCACCCCGGCAGTGTCTATTCATTCAATAATTGGAAAAGCTCATCTGTATTATTGAACTCAATATCCCAAAAATCATCGATTTCTTTAAAATAATCCGTACTATTTATTACACCCGCTAATGTGATTATGGAATCGCATACCGGAGTAGGGATATTGAGATTGGCACCCAACACGTGCAGTAAACCTAAGCCTTTTGGGACATCTTCGGTAATGTAGCGATTATCCACAGTGGAAGTTTTTAAGTCCTTAACGCTCTCTGCATATAACTCAAAACCTTCCTCGATGGTATAGTCGTCAGAATTTTCAAATGTCCTAACCAGAAATTCCTCAAAATACGACCGCGGCTTTGCTCCAATGCCTTTTAACACAGCCATTTTTTCATCGTCCAGTTTATTTACAATTTTCCATATTGACGGTGTAAACCCTTCAGCATACATTGAAAAAGAGCCCGCCGAAGACTCAATACACCCCGCATTCATTGTAATGCCGACTGTATGCATTATCAGATTGGGATTATGTAAAGCTATTTCAAATACATTATTTCTTTCTATCCATTTGCCTGGAACCGGTGGCAGAGCTTTAACGATTTTTTGAAAACAGTGCTCTCCTAAAGCAGCTATCGGATGGCCATAATTCGATGAAAAAATACATACAGTACCCGGTTTTATTATGCGGGATGAAAACAGTAGTGTTTCACCTTCTACAAATAACACTTTCGCTTTATTATTAGCATTGTTCACAGCATTTCGAAACAATATACTACCTACATAACCTGGAGAGATATAAACAACTTGGCCATCCTTAAAAAAGGGCGCTAATACCCGAGCTAGATGCCCGTGGAAGAGAGAAACATAAAAAACAAGGATGACATCCGCATCCTTCAGCGCCCCTTCCACATCTCGAGTTACATCGATTAGCGGATATACTCCTTCCCCCATAACTCCCTCCAGGCGGATTTCTTTTGTCTGTGCAAGCTTTTCAAAATTACTTTCATGAATATTACTCCCCATTTTTAATAAAGTGACATTAAAACCTCGCATTGCATAGTATGCTGCCGCAGCGCAGCCACCATGCCCTGTCCCTATAATTGTGATATTAATTGGTGATAGCCTCCATTTCTAATCTAGCAAATTACATTTGTATTATGCGTCTATTACTACTTTGGGGAACACCCTAACCCCCTTGTCAGATACAGATATAATAAGGTTCTGCTTAGAAATCTAGTAGAAATCTAGTAGATAGGTTATCCCGGATTGGCTCAAAACGGTTGGATAGAAAGCAGAAGAAATCCATTATGGAGAGCGCATGGCCAAAACCTGTCCATCCAGTATTGATCATATCATAATTTGGTCCACATAGGGCCCACATGGTGACTGTCACCATTTTGCCGAACACCAAATTACCGAATTTGTATATACAAGTTAGCCCATTTGGTGACTGTCACCATTTTGGTGAATATGTATAGACAAAACAGTGGCCCCAGTGGTCATCTCCAAGTAGGTAGTGCCACCCGATAGCAGCCCCGGAGCACCGGTTGCTGCGGCTTAATACAGATAGTGCCTCGTCATGGGCAGCTCATTATTGATCCCCTTCTCCAGAATAAATTGATGGAGATCCACCACACGGTAGCGGAAGCCGTAGATACATGAATTCAGATAAACCTGCCACATGCGAATAAAGGGCTCATCAAACTTCTTGCGCACAGCATCCAGATTCTTTTCGAAAGCATCCGCCCAGAACTTCAGGGTCCTGGCATAATGCAGCCGCAAACTTTCCATATCCTTGATATAAAAATCATGCTCCGGCAGTGTGGCCACCAGCTCCCTTATCGAAGGTATATAACCCCCCGGGAAAATATAGCGCTCCATCCAGGCGTTGCTTTCCGATTCTACCTGTTTGGTGATCGTGTGGAGCACAAATACTCCCCCATCTTTTAGCAAAGAATCCGCCGCAGCTGTAAAATCAGGTATATTCGCCCGGCCTACATGTTCCAACATCCCCACACTCACCAGCCGGTCAAACTGAACCCCCGAAGAAGCCAGTTCACGATAATCCTGAAGCTTTACATCCACCTGGCCTTCCAAACCCTCATCTTTTATTCGCTGCTTGCTTTTGGCAACCTGTTCTTCACTGAGAGTTACCCCCAAGCTCTTGACCCCATACTGCTTGGCGGCACGGATAATCAGCTCACCCCAACCGCTGCCGATATCCAGCAAGGCCTGCCCCTCTTTCAGGTTCAGCTTTTTTAATAAATAATCGACCTTGTTCATCTGCGCCTGGTACAGCGAATTATCCGGCTGCTCAAAATAGGCACAGGAATAAGTCATGCTTTCATCCAGCCACAAGCCGTAAAAATCATTACCAATATCATAATGATACTTGATGTCTTTTCTATTGCGGTTCGGCGACTTGGGGATTAATTTCGAGATTGCCCCCAACACTTTGCTTTCTTTTTCAAACATGTCCTTATTCTTAAAAACCAGGTCTAAAATAGCGCGCAGATCCCCTTCATAATCGATATCCCCGCCCATGTACGCTTCACCGAAAAACAGAGCCGGGTCATTAATGATCTCCTTTTCCGGAAGGGGCTTATTCAGAATAAGAGTAAATTTGCTCTCACCTTCCCCAAAATGCTCCACACTGCCGTCCCAGTACTTCACAGCAAAAGACCCACCTTCAATGCGTCCAAACAGCTTGTTGAGAAAAAACTTCTGCATAATCTGCTCCTTTCCCTGATCTTAAATCAGAACAATCGATACACAATTAGTAGTAAGACATACCCTAAACACGGCAGCACCGAGACAAAACCTACCAGTTCTTCCTTACTGTTTGTTTCTATCATAGTATTGATATTCCTGCCTTGTCAAAGCCTTCCCCCGGCAGTCTACAGCAATTTTGGCACAAAAAAACAGACAGACATCAGGTCTACTCTCGCAGGGCACCTGGATGCACCAGGCACCTGAGACTGCAACCTGTATATACAAATTCAGCAAAAAATGGTGACAGTCACCAATCAGGCCAGATATTATTTGGCCGCTTCTGCCCAAGAGCCTTCCCCCAAAGAACATTAGCCCCCCATAACGGAAATTATTGTCGTAGACCACAGGAGCCGTTAGTAACCAGGGCGCCTCCCACCATTTTCCCTAAGGTTTGCGTAGTCTGTTAAACACAGCCCCAGCGAGCAAAAGAAACCTGGCCTACCCATCCCTAGAATACCCAAGGTTCAACCTTGAATGAACCAATTGATTAATTCGGTGTATCAGCAAGTCTCCTTTTTTTGGTGACTCAACTGTACCTACGACTATCTTAATTGTATTATCTGAATGTCTGATTTTACACTCCCAGTGCCAGCCATCACAAACAAAAACGCTGTAATCTTAATACCTGCCCCAGGCAGAAAGTAAATTACTCAAGCCTGACCCCATTTAGTGATATAATCATAGAACAGCGCATACATTTATTCAGGTCAATTAGCTTTTATTAACCTATAAAGGGGTGTTCTTTATGAGAAAACTGATATCCATCATAGTAATGGCGGGGTTTTTAATGGTCATCTTTCCCTTGGCAGCTATGGCCGGTGCCCAGGAAGTAGTCAGCCTGGGGGCAGATCTGACACCACAGCAGGAACGAGAAATACTTGACTTCTTCGGTGTTGATAAAAATGACGTCAAGATCATCAAGGTAACCAACCAGGAGATGAGGCAGTATCTATCCGGCCTGGTACCGGAAAAACAGTTAGGAACCACAGCTTACTCTTCAGCACATATTACTCTGGTGTCCAAGGGACACGGAATCAGTGTCAAGACCTACAACATAGCCTGGGTAACCAAAGAGATGTACGCCAATGTTATGGTAACTGCGGGTATCGAGGATGCAGATGTAGTCGTAACAGCTCCTTTCCAGGTATCCGGAGCCTCTGCTCTTACCGGCATCACAAAGGCTTTTGAACAGGCCTCCGGCAAAAAACTTGACGAAGATGCCAAAAAAACCGCTAACGAAGAACTCGTGGTCACCATAGATCTGGGAGAAGAAATCGGCCAGGAGCAGGCGGCAGATTTTATGCGGGATGTCAAAGAAGAAGTCGTAAAGAAAAAGGTCAAAAACCCAGACGATATTATCGAAGTGATAAAACGAATCGCAGACGAGCATAACATTGAGCTTACCGATGCACAGATTCAAAGGATTATGGAATTGATGCAGAAAATCAGCCGGCTGGATCTTAACCTGAACAAAATTAGCAAACAGCTAGAGAATATCAATAAAAGCGTTGATGATATCAAAAAGGCCGTAAAAGACAACCAGGGTATCCTTGAGAAAATAGCAAACAGCTTACAGAACTTTTTCAACTGGATAAAAGATAAGATACGGGGTCAGGCTTGAGTAATTGAGTAATTATAGATTCAGGGATATGTAGATCAGTATTTCCTGGTGACTGTCATCATGCAGGTTGTCACCATGTAGAATGTAGGTTGTCATCATGCAGGTTGGGTAAAACGACGAAAACCGCCGAAATGGCGACTTTTTACACGCCACAACTCTTACCGCTAATAGCGGTAGAAACATATTCGGGTGGTAACCGATACCTTAGGGGATTGACGCATGAGTCACAAACATAGCACTGCATGAGGTGTTTGAGCGATTGGGCCAGAATTTTTATCGCATAAATTGCCCACCTCGGCTCTTAGCTGAGCAGATATGCGGTTATTTTTAATGCGTCAGCAGTGAGCCTGGCCCCGGGGGATTGACGGGGCACTGAGTTGTTGCTAAAATAAAAGAGCAGAATAGTAGGATGGCAGGAAGATAATTTTAGCTCATGGTAGTACGGCCGGATGGTAGGAGCGTCTTGAATATTGCTAATAAATGGCACTCCGGCTAGGAGTGTCTTTTTTTATTCTGTTGACTGCTCATTGACTGCTCCATTGACTGCTCCCTATATCAGCCAAACACAGTGCGGAAACGGCTAATACGGCAAAGTCATTAACCTGATGGGCATCACAAAAGCGACTGCAGTGATCGGGAAACGGCATATGACAAAGCCGCCCATTGACTCTATTAACTCTCCGGACTGCTCCATTGGCTGACAATCGGCGACAATTGACTGCCCAGAGACTGCTTATATTCCTGCAATCCAAATAGGGGGGAGAAACTTGAAGAAGTTGCTGGCATGGGGAATGATGTTTGTTTTGCTGCTAGCGGTTGTAACCGGATGCGGAGAAAGCTCTAGCAATACCGGGGGGCAGCAGGACGCCGAGAAGAAGGTCAAATTGGGTATTATCCAGGTTGCGGAACACCCTGCCCTGGATGCTGCTCGCGAGGGTTTCTTGGACACTCTGGCAGACAATGGTTATGTGGAAGGAAAGAATTTGATCGTTGACTACGGAAACGCCCAGGGTGATCAGACGGCACTGAAAACAATCGCCAAAAAATTGGTGACCGGCAATTGTGATTTGATCCTGGCCATCGCCACCGATTCCGCCCAGGCTGTGGCAGCGGAAACAACAAAGATACCGATTATGATCACCGCGGTGACCGACCCGGTAACTGCCAAACTGGTGCAGTCCAACGAAAAACCAGGTACCAATGTGACAGGCACCAATGACATGAACCCTGTTAAGGAGCAGGTGGAACTGCTGCAAAAACTGGCCCCCAAGGCAAAGAGGATTGGGGTTGTCTACAATGCCGGAGAGGTCAACTCCGTGGTACAGGTCGATATGGTGAAGGATACCGCTTCCAAGGCTGGACTGAAGGTTGTCGAAGCCACTGTTTCCAATACCAGTGAGGTGATGCAGGCAGCCCAATCCCTGGTGGGGAGAGTTGATGCCATCTATATTCCGACAGATAATACGGTCTCTTCATCTGTAGAATCAGTTATCAAGGTTGCTGAGGCCAATGCCCTCCCGGTTGTTGTGGGGGAAGCAGCAATGGTTGACCGCGGCGCCCTGGCTACCCTGGGCATTGACTACAACAAGCTCGGCAAGCAGACCGCGGAGATGGCCCTCAGGGTTCTGAAGGGAGAAAAACCACAGGAGATGCCTGTGGAGGGGCAGAAGGATATGGAACTGGTGCTGAACATGAAAGCAGCCCAGGCGATGAAAGTCACCATCCCAGAAGAGATGAAAGCACAGGCAGCAAGAGTTATTGAATAAGAGGTTGCGGCTGCTTTACCCTGTCATCATAGTCTGCGACGGAATGCAAGAATTACTGAATAAAAGGTTGCGGCTGCAACCAGTCATGTTCAGTTCCCTGGGAACATTCGGCTTCGTTATAACAGGTTGCAGTTGCAACGGAATCTGACAGCAGACATAATAATATTTTTGAATCGGAGTGGAGAAATTGCTTTATGTACTGGCAGGCACACTTGAACAAGGACTACTATTCGCTTTGATGGTGATGGGTGTATACCTCACCTTCCGCGTATTGAATTATGCGGACTTGACCGTTGACGGAAGTTTCACAATGGGAGGGGCTATTGCGGCTAGCATTATTTTCGCCGGAGGAAATCCATGGCTGGCTACACTGGCAGCAATTTGCGGGGGACTTCTGGCGGGAACCATCACCGGGCTGCTGCACACTGTCTTCAAGATTACCCCTCTGCTTTCAGGAATTCTGACTATGACTGGCCTTTACTCGGTCAATTTACGCATTTTGGGGCGGGCCAATGTGCCACTTCTTAGGGCAGACACGGTGATCACCAGGTTTAATTCCTGGCTGCCCCCGGACAGTATATATGGAGCCACTCTGCTGGGGCTGCTGATCGTGGTGCTGGCAGTTATTGCGCTGTACCTGTTTTTAAAGACAGAGGTCGGCCTGGCACTCCAGGCGACAGGTGATAATGAACAGATGATCCGGGCTCAGGGTGTCGATACCAACCATATGAAACTCCTGGGCCTGGCCATCTCCAATGGAATGGTTGCCTTCTCCGGAGCACTGGTAGCGCAAAACCAGCAGTTTGCCGATGCAGGAATGGGAATCGGGATGATTGTGGCCGGCCTGGCATCGGTAATTATCGGGGAAGCCATCTTTGGCAAACGCACCCTGCTGCAGCACATTATTGCTGTGGTGTGCGGCTCAGTGGTTTACAGGGCGGTGCTGGCACTGGTGCTGCGGTTGGGGCTGGCACCAACTGACTTTAAGCTGTTGACAGCCTTGATCGTGGTGGTGGCTCTGGCTTCACCCCAGGTAAAAGGCTGGCTGGGAAAAGGAAAAAACAACCGGAAAGGAGAGACCCTCGATGCTTGAGTTGACAGATATCTGTAAGGCGTTTGAGAAGAATACAGTTAATGAAAAGGTGGCCCTTGACCAGGTTTCTCTTTCACTGAACAGCGGGGAATTCGTCACACTGGTCGGAAGCAATGGGGCAGGTAAATCCACCCTGTTAAATGCTGTCGCCGGTGTCTACCTTCCAGACTGCGGGAGAATAATGCTGGACGAAAGAGAGATCACCCATCTTTCCGAACACCAGCGAGCGGCCTGGATCGGCCGTGTCTTTCAGAACCCATTGACAGGCACCGCACCCCTGATGACCGTTGAAGAAAACCTGGTGATGGCGTGGAGGCGCGGCCAGCGCCGCAGGCTCAGGAAGGCGATTCGCTTCCAGGAGCGCTCCTTTTTCCGGGAACAGCTGGCCACACTTGGATTAGGACTCGAAGATCGCCTTACCACCAAGGTCGGACTTCTCTCCGGCGGGCAGCGCCAGGCCTTGACCCTCCTGATGGCCACCCTAAGAAAGCCGCAGCTGCTCCTGCTTGATGAGCATATCGCATCACTGGATCCGCGCACCGCTGAGATAGTCATGGATCTCACCTGCCGGATCGTCAACGAACAGCAGCTGACCGCCATCATGATCACCCACAACCTGGAACAGGCCCTGGATGCCGGAACACGGACAGTGATGATGCATGAAGGGCGAATTGTGCTGGATATTCGAGGACTGGAGCGGAAGCGCATGAACGTCCTAGATCTGATGAATCTCTTCGAGAAAAACAGCGGCGCCAACCTGAACAGCGACCGCGTTCTTCTCCAAACGGGGTCAGGCTTGAGTAATTGAGTAATTATGTCAGGTGGTAACGGTACCTTTGCGAAGGAATTTGCTTTTTGTCTCCTTTTTGTCTCTAAGTTTGCTAGAGCCAATACTAGAGCCAATAAATGAAATGAAGAGACCCACTTTACCACGCTACAACTCTCACCGCTAATAACGGTAAAAACACAGTGAGCCCCGCGCTCTACCCAACCCCTGGATCAGGGGGACGGTTTTCCTGATCCATTTTTTACCCATAAGGTATTATTTCGCTCCCCCCGCTCTGCCCAACCCCTTTCCCCCTATGCTTGCTATAGGCTACAATAGTACATAGGGTGAACAACATAATGAATAAAAAACATATTAAACTGAGCAAAACTATGGCTCATGCTTTAAGACATGCTCCACAAAACTATGGTTTAATATTAGATGAAAAAGGCTAAACCTCTTTGGATTTCTCCGCTGGGGTTTTTATTATTCTTACTATCAGCTTTCAATAAAAACAGGGTAGTAAAAGTACCTTTGTGAGGGGAGTCGCTTGCTCCCTTAGCTTGCTAAAGGTTTGCGTAACAAATGTTCCCCACCGAAGGTCTGATATGGAGAGTTGACCTCTCTGCATGTAGCCCACGGCTTGACTAGATATTTTTTACACAGCTTGCCATCCCCCCCCGTCATCGATATGATAATAAGTGACAAAATGACCGTCCCCGTCACGCGCATCACACAGCGCCATCCCTACATCACAACTTTTCAAAGGAAGGAGAAACGAAATGAGCAATATTCGTCAGAAGGTATTTGATATTATGAAAAGCATGAATATTCCGTATGATGTCACAGAACATCCAGCTGTGTACACCATGGAGGAAATGGAAAAATTGAATATTGACAGCAACAATGAGGTAGTGAAAAATTTATTTATTAGGGATGATAAAAAGAAACGATTTTTTCTCATTGTTCTTCAGAAAAACAAGAGGGCGGATTTAAAAGAAATAAGAAAACAGCTGAATTGCAGGCCACTTAGTTTTGCATCTGAAAAATATTTATTTAAATTAATGGGGTTAAATACAGGCGCTGTTAGTCCTTTTGGAGTATTAAATGATGTTGATTGTACGGTAGAAGTCGTTTTAGATAAAGATATTCTGGCATTTGAACGAATTGGAGTCCATCCAAATGATAATACAGCAACTGTTTGGATCCGGCCACAGGACCTAGAATTGATAATAAGAAATCACGGCAATGATATTTCTTATATCGAAATCTAGAGCAGGCGGAGCGGGCGCCGTCTAGCCGTCTAACCGTCTACCTAAAGGAAAAGGGCTACCCCATC
Organism: Syntrophaceticus schinkii; assembly: GCF_000946815.1. GTDB lineage: Bacteria > Bacillota > DSM-12270 > Thermacetogeniales > Thermacetogeniaceae > Syntrophaceticus > Syntrophaceticus schinkii. Next base: position 30,596 of record NZ_CDRZ01000282.1, read on the forward strand.
TTTCAGAGGCAGCCCATTCCTTTTTACTTATCCACTCTTCCACTAATTCACGACTTCTATTTGCTCAATTCCTTTGATATGACAACTTTTTCTTGTGATTTCGGTGATTTGAAGTGTTGGAAACCGCCCCAATACTGTGAATGCTTACCGGCACCTCCGGTTACAATGATTCTAATTTGTTCTGGTGTTCTAACTATCGGGACATTAGTGTCAGGACCTACCGGTTTTTCAAGATATTCAGATGCCCAATCAGCACACTTCTCGGCATATTCTTTGGCAGGACGTTGAGAATTCTCCCAAAGCCAGTTCTGCAATTTCTCTTTGGTCCATCCTTCCTCAGCAAACATTTGGGCATGTTCTTCGTTGATCAGAAGCACTACTTGTCCTTTTGATGCACAAGTGGTGTTCTGTCCTGCGTTATTTATTGTGTTTGCAAAAACACGCAGCAAACCATCGTTACCAACGCTGGTATGATCCTGTATGTTCGTTGGAGGGCCTCCGGCAAAAACAGTTACGATACTATCATCTTTCTTGAAGCCCTGCTCCTCATTGAAAAGCTCCCACGGACTATTTTCGCTTTCAGCAACAACCGTCGCAACAGCATTTCCAACCCAGCCAAGGGAAGACTTATCCTCAGTTTGCGGAGTTGAGCCACCGACGACATCGGTCATCAAGGCAAGTGCGTAGCCAATAGCCATATTGGGTTGGCTAAACCCACTGGCAGCACCAACTCCAGATGCAATACCTAAATCCTTGGCGATCTTTCCATTCACAACCACCAGTAAACCATTGGGATGTGTGGTTGTAGTAAGTCCACGCCAGTTAAAACCTTCATCTTTCATTCCTTCCAGAGCACTTAATAAAACAGGCATATATTCTGGTTTACAGCCAGTCATAACCGCATATGCTGCAACCCCTTCTACAGTCAATATGCCATTGCGCGGAGGAATCACCCAGACAACCTCATCTGGATCACGACTAGTTCCCTTTAGCATTGCCTGTACTTTCTCAGGTGTAGGCGGTACGATAGGCAGTCCGTTTGACCAGCCTTTTTCAAAGAAGTAGTTATTAACATCCTCTACAGTTCCCTCCACCTCAATAGTCGGTGCAGGATAAACCTCTCCTTTTATTGTCACCTTGCCTGTAGCTTTTTCAGGCTGCCACTCCGTAGCCATTTTCATAACTTCTGGAAAAATACCCTTAGCCTTTTTCTGAACAGAACTAAGACCAATACCTCCAATAGGATGTTCCACCTCTACCAACGCGAGGTTCGGAGCTCCCTCTTGTGTAGCCGTTGTTTTTGCCAATCCAATAAAATCTGATGTAGCTATAGTAACTGTGGGGATACCAACCTTTTCCAGTCTAAGCTGGTTCACGACCAGCCATGATGTACAGGACCCTCAATCAGCTTGTGCAGCAATTACTAGATCAGGCTTCAATGCCTGAATCTTGCCAATTACCTCCTGAGTAAAAATATTTGGTCCATAACCTTGAGATTCAGGAATTTCCTCATATATCTTAACTACTTTAACATCCTTTACCGTTTTCTCTAACTCTTCGGCAATAGTGTTTAATAAATTGTCACCATTCTCTTTACTATTCCAAACAAGGCCTACAGTCTTACCTTCTAGGCTCTTCGGATGCTCATTCAACTGCAAAGAAGCGACTTCGGTAGCTCCTTCAGGATTGACCAGTGTCCAATTCCGCGAAGCTTCGGCATCAGAACCACAGCCTGATAGCATCATAGTTGATGCTGCAAAAATGCAAAACATTAATACAGCTAATATTTTGCTACGTTTAAGCTTCCGCACTAAAAACACCTCCAATAATAAATTGATTTATCTTTATTTTCTGTAGTTACGATACTTCTATTAATTAACAACAATAATCCTAAGACAACATCTTAATCCATTTCGGCAAACCAGAACATTTCTTCTCCATAATACTAGTGAGTGAAAAGAAATTTCTATTCTTAGAGGTAAATACTATCACAGAGAATAGGATTATCGCTCCACTGAGATAAATAGTCTGAGAAACCATAGTGCCCATTAGCCCTGGGAAACAGCCACAGTCCATATCACGCCCTTGAAGCAGCACAAGACCTTCACCTATTACAAACGATAATCCGAGTAAACCTCCCCCAAAGGAAGCTAATCTTGTTAGCACCCCTAAAAGAAGTGCTATTCCCACAGCTAACTCTGCAAAGGGAAGAATATAACCGAATATAGCAGCTAGATCAATAGGTTCAACCGGGAGTATGCCATATTCGTATACAACATTTACCGAATTTAGCTTGACATTACTAAGCTTTAGTGATGACCCTAGTATAAAAATAGCACCAACTAGAATCCTTGAAGCAAGAGTAAATCCTTTGCTGTGAATTATGTCTTTGAGCAGTTCGTTTCCCCCCCCTCCAATCTGTTTATTAAAATACACTTTTTCATGCTTGGCTCGCGTCACCACCTCTTTACTCTAAAACTGTCTAGACAGTAACAGATGCAGGTATACCTACTAACTAAACTATAGCCAGTGCCTATTATCACGGTCAATAAAAAGTAAATAGATTAAATAAGCTTCTTTTGCCTTCTTAATTGCAAGCGGCATAAGCAGTAAAGTGAAGGAACTAGCGGCCATAAAAAACACTTTATAAAATAAACTAAATTAACAAACATTTAATAAACAATAATAAACTAAATAAAAAAATGCCCCCCCTTAAGAGAGACAACGGAAAAGAGAAATATGATACTCTTTTTCAACCCTTCAGTTTGTAAAGTTTTAATGGCCTACCAACAGAACCATACTCTTGCTCAACATCAACCAATCCACACTCCTCCATGTAATCCAAATAACGCCTCACAGTAACTGTTGAGAGAGACATGGATTTCGATACATCCTTGACAGTAACTTCATCTCCATCGTTTTCCAATAAAAATAATAATATCTCCTTAAGAGTAAGGGGATTCAGCCCTTTAGGTAATTCCTGCTGCCAATCAAGCAAAGTATCAAGCATATCAAAATCATTATCCTTAATACTGTTATGTACCAGTTCCTGTTTAGGTGATCTCCATATTTCTGCATCTACCTCTCGCAACGGTTTAGATTTAACAAGCTTCCGGTCAACAAAATACCGGGTAATCAACGCTATTAAGACGGCTAGGATAAGACCGGCAATTCCTATTGTTTTCATCGAGCCATAAATAATGCTATTATATAAGCTGCTTCGTGTACCAATATACAGAACACCAATTACTTGCCCGTCATCGTTAATTATCGGTTTGTAAGCTGCCTGGCTGACCCTACCTTCTACTTCAGCTTGCCCTAAGTAGATTTGTCCGGCTTCAAGAACTTTACTTCTCACTTCCTTAGGAACGGATTGATCAACAGCTCTGATATAACAATCTCCATCTATCTCAGTTGTAGACACACATACGTTATTCAGATAAATAGAACATGAAGCTCCAGTTAATTCCTTAATGTAATCTACCAAAAAATAATTATTATTAACTTCAGCCTGACCTTTGTAAAGGATTCCTCCTCTTGTATGCCAGGGTCCTGGATGCTTGAGATCAATTATTGCCTCTGCTGCAGCAATATCCCTTTTGGCTTCGGTTTCCGTATTCATCAGCAGAATAGGTCTGGCCTGTAAATAGAATACTAATATGACAATCATTGTAACCAGCGCAATAATTCCCATTACGAGGAGGGTTACCTGATTCTTTAGCGAGCGCATATTAGATTCACTCCAATATATTTATTGAATATCTCATAACTATAAATACTAAATCCCCAGGTAGAACAGGTAGAAGGCCAGAATGATCATCAACAGGCCCAAAAGACTTTTCAGAACCCTACCCCACTTTTCCGTACGTGAAGATGAAGCTAATTTGTTCACAAAACCAACAGAGGTTCCGGCAATTAACAATAAAGCGCAGTGACCAATTGAGTAAACTGCAAGCAGACCTATTCCTAAATAAATGCTGCCTTTCCCGGCTACAAAGGCTAAAATCGCCACTAAGACAGGTGTTGCACAGGGAGAGGAAAGGATGCCCCCAACAATACCCAGCAGAAAAGCACCCAATAACCCTTCTCTTCTGGATGGCATTCGACATGAACTCGATCTGAATTGAAAGATCCCCAGCAGCTGCAGTCCGGCTGCGGCCATAATCAGGGCGAGCAGAAGATACCACCACTTTCCCGCCCCGGTCATCATTTTTCCCAAAAGTGCTGAAGCTGCACCTAATGCAGTGAAGGTCAGCACAAGTCCTGAGCAGAATAACAACGAAAATTTCAAGGCTCTTTTCTGGTCATCCCCTGCATATCCCCCTACATAACCGATGATCAGAGGTATAGCAGATAAAACACACGGACTGAAAGAGGAGATCAATCCTGCAACAAGTGCCATAATAAATGCAAACCAGATATTCTGTGACAAAAGTTCGCCAAAATTTAATAGGAGGGCCTCCATTATCTAACCCCCATTTTTCCTTCTATAGCTTTGATCAGTTCCTCTTTGGGAATAAAGCCCTCATGCCTTCCTATTTCTTTGCCATCGGCATCCAATAGAATCTGTGTAGGAATAACCCTGATCGAGTATTTTTGCACTTCATCAGGTTGTTGATCAATGTCAATTATCTTAATGTTAACCCGGCCATCATACTCCTTTTTCAATTGCTCCAAAATAGGAATCATCTCACGGCAGGGAGGACATGTAGTAGAGCTCAACTCCAATAACGTTGGCAGGTCCTGAACCAGCTGCTGGTTCAGCTCTACACTCTCCCGGGGCGATGTGCGGTTTTTATAAATAAAAATACCTACTGCAATTAGTACAATTAAACCCACTGCAATAGCACGTATCAAAGTGTCTTTGTCGGTACCTGTATCCCTCATCAAACTCCCCCTCTAAGATTCAGTCTTGTTATTTGTTATATATTATACAAACTGTTTGAACATAACAAGACTCCCCTGATACTTCATAGAAATCTACACAGCACCCTTCAGCTTCCTTTTGATCCCACTGTTGCCGGTGGTGCTGATCAATGCTTTAGCCTGTAGATCTTTAATGGTCTACCGACAGCACCATATTCTTGCTCAACATCAACAAGCCCGCACTCCTCCATGTAATCCAAATAACGCCTCACAGTAACTGTTGAGAGAGACATAGATTCCGATACGTCCTTTACAGTAACTTCTTTCCCCCCATCCTCTAATAAAACTGAAAATATTTCCTTGAGTGTAAGGGAGTTTAGGCCTTTGGGTAATTCCTGTTCTAAATCAAACACAGCATCAAACATCTCAAAATCAACATCTTTATCGTTATTATCATGAGCTTGCTCCTGTTTAGGCAACCTCGATATTTCTGTTGGCAGTATTTTATCAAGCTTCCGAGTAACAAGAAACCGGGCAGTAAGCGCTATTAATACGGCCAGGATAAGGCCTGCAATCCCAATCGTTATCGGAGAGCCATAAATAATGCTTTCATAAAGGGTATCTTGTGTACCGATATACAAAACACCAATTATTTGCCCTTCATCGTTAATTATCGGTTTGTAAACCGCTGAACAAAACCTACCCTCTTCAACAGCTTGCCCTAAGTAATTTTGTCCTGTTTCAAAAACCTTACTTCTCGCTTCCGTAGGGATAGGCCTATTAACTGCCCTAGCATCACAATCTCCGCCTATCACTGTTGTAGATACACACCTATTGTTCAGATAAATAGAGCACGAAGCGCCGGTTAATTCCTTAATGTAGTCCACAAGAACGAAGTTATCATTAATTTTAGTCTGACCCTTGTAAAGAACTCCTTCTTTTGCCTGCCAGGATCCTGGATATTTGAGATCGATTATTGCCTCAGCTACAGCTATATCCCTATTTGCTTTGTTTTCCATATTCATCAACAGAATAGGTTTAGCCTGTAAATGGAATACCAGTATGACAACCATTGTAACCAAGGCAACAATCCCTATTACAATAAGGGTTACCCGATTCTTTGGTGAGCGCATTGGCGATTCACTCCAAAACATTTTTAAATCAAAACAACGCAACTGAGGACAGAAATTACCAGTTCTTTTGTAAAATTAGCACTCTTGGTAAATAATCGAATAAACTCGAAGAAAATCGAAAAATGAACCTTTTATATTCTTCTATATTCTTCGCCACACCATAACCCTAGTCCTTCCGAAGTAGTCCCCTGCCGTAAGCCCTCTCCCTACATACAGTCCCCCTGGCCAAATGGTGCCTGTCACCAAAAGGCGTAATCGGTATATACAGGTTTATACAGATCCGGCTGCTTGGTGACAGTCACCGGAAGCTGTCACTAGAAGCTGCAAAAGTAAATTACTCAACCTGCCCCCCACTAACATCCCTACCATCGCCGACCGCCTGCCATCACTTAATCTTGCCGGCTTTGACCCCGCCTGTAGTAATCAAAAAAGACCCTCTCCAAATTAAATCCCCTAAATCCCCTATATCACCTGATTTAGGCTAAATCATCACACTAATCGTCTTTGACATATTGCACAGATAGATGCCATGCCAGCCGTGCCATCTTTTACCTCAAAAAAGAAGAAGGAAATTTGACGATTGATGTCTAACCATATTTACTATCCAAAACTATATTATGGGAGGTGAGCCAGTGCATTTTATTAGGAACAAGTTTTTACAGGCTCTTGGTGTTGTATTGATCTGCGGTCTGCTTTTCCCGGGCATCTCAGAAGCCGCTTCCTACACTGTGAAATCCGGCGACTCCTTATGGGTGATAGCGAATCGGTACAATACTACTGTAGCCAAGCTGCAGCAGCTCAACAACATCCCCGGATCACTGATTTACCCGGGACAGGTGCTGAAGGTGAGCAGTGAACCAGCTCAGAACCCAAATCCACCCGCTTCCCAGCCAAGTGCTCCTGGCAGCAGCACGTACACTGTGAAATCCGGTGACTCGCTTTGGGTGATAGCGAACCGCTTCAAGATGACTGTTGCCCAGCTGCAGAAGCTCAACAACATCACCGGGTCACTGATTTATCCGGGGCAGGTGCTGAAGGTGAAAGGTGAACCAGCTCAAAACCCAGATCCACCTCAGAACCCGAATCCACCAGCTTCCGAACCAAGTGCTCCTAGCACCAGCACGTACACAGTGAAATCCGGTGACTCCTTATGGGCGATAGCGAACCGATACGGGATCACTGTCAGCAAGCTGATGAGCCTCAACAACTTAAAGGGGACTACCACTCTAACCCGGGCCAAGTGCTCAAAGTTGGCGAACAGACTTCAGGAGACAACCCGAGCCGCGGTGGCAGTTCAATTGTCCAAACAGCCTACCGCTACCTGAATGTCCCGTATGTTTGGGGAGGCATATCATCATCGGGATTTGACTGCTCCGGTTTGGTTAAGCATGTCTATTCCATCCACGGGATCAATCTCCCCCGTGTAGCCTGTGACCAGGCAAATGCCGGGACGAAGATATGGAGTATGTCACAACTCCAGGTGGGAGACATTGTCTGTTTCTCCGGCAAGAGAAACGGTTATGTCGACCACGTTGGCATCTACATCGGAAGCAACCAGATCATCCACGCCAGCAGCAGTGCCGGCCGAGTTGTTGTATCTTCTCTGAGCGGCAACTGGTACCAGCAGACATTTGTCCATGGTGTGCGCGTATTGTAACAGGCGTATTGAAGCAACGCTCATTGTAGCAGTTAAGTCATTTAAGGTAAAAATACAGGAAAAACGTTGAAAACATTATGTTAAGCAAAACGGCCAGGATAACTAAATTGGTATCCTGGCCGTTACTTATTATTGGGTGCCGGTGCTCTGAAAACCGAAAACAGGTCATAATAAAGAAACCGGCAAAGAGGGAATCGGATGCCGTTGCTCTGACGCAAACCGAAAACCTTATCTTTGATATAGCCCGACACCACAACATGTAGCATGCCTTGCAGTGAGCAGCCTCACATATCGCAATGTAAAACCTGGTTGGACATCTTTTACACAGGCTGCCGTCCCCGTGATCTCCTGATCTCCCTGTGATCTCCCGTACATTTCTACCGTTATTAGCGGGGGGAGTTATAGGGAGTTATAGCGCCAAATAAAGTGGGAGATAACAGCATCTGCCTAAGACTAATGCCCCCATTCCCAGAATGCAGAAATGCACCAGGAACCGTCCCCACTGCATCTTTTGGCAAACTTGACAGACGATCTCCAGGCAGGGATATTGTTATATTATAGTGCGAGTGAGACGCGAGAACCGTCTCCGCCTCTTACCGCGTCTTAAATGGCGATAGGGCCGGAAGGCCGTTGGCGACAATCACCGGTAGTGGGTGACTGTCACCGGCCTTTCAGCGATCAGAAAGTAAATTACTCAAGCCTGACCCCACCTTCGACAAAGGTAATTGGATTTTTCGATTGTACATCAACATCTGCAGGAATACGTAAATAGAGCAGCTGTTCTCCAGGGGTAGTCCTGGAGTCATGCTCAGACATATTACCGGAATCTAGCCCTGGGCCAGGTATGATCACCGGTGATCCACCAGTGGATTGATGCTCAGGCGTCGACACTTCAGACTCACCTAATATTTGGCTGACCACAAATTCCCTGCTAAACATTCCCAATTCCACCTTCAGGCATTCCGGCGCTTCTACTTTCAAAACATTACCATCCAGAGTTATCCGGTGCGGCATCATCCTTTCAGAGAAGTCAAAGAGCTCAACGATGGTTTTCGTGGCATAACTGACAGCTTCAATTTTACCATCCGCCCTGTCCTTCCTTTCGGCAACTATATTTACATCCTCCTCGTGCTGCTCATGTTTATGAAGCATCACCACATTAATCAGGCTGCCGCTAAAGGGAAATTCCCATTGTTTCAGCACAAAAGCCCCTTCTGACTGCTCCGGCCTTCCCTCAAAGGCCTTGCCAAATAAATCTCCATGATTAACCAAATCCTTTTCGCTCACTGTTTTCATCTTCATGTCAGCCAGGTTTTCTACCGGCAGCATTTGGAGAAGAACAGGGGAAACAAACAGCAGCAGGATATAACCAGCCGTGAGCCAAAACTGTATATTATGTCGCAAGGAGAAACTGCTGCGCTTCACCATCAGGATAACCAGAAAGAGAATTATTAATAAAGGGATGACAAAAGCCATCTATCTGACCTCCAGTCTGTTTGACAGCATAATGGAGCAGGCATAAATCAAACCTGCTGCAAGGATTACCTTCACAGCCAGCAGAGCCAAGGAGCTCTCCCCACGAAAGAAATCAAATACCTTCAAGAGCTCCGGCAGGTGGTGTCCTCTACCAGCGAGAATAATTAAGCCGAAATATGTGCCTGCCATCAGCACAATAAACACCTTGCTCAGCTGCGCCAAAACCCCACAAAAATACCCCAGCGAACCAAAAAGGAGCAGATACAACAGGGTAACGGCAATACCTGTAAAAATAACTTCGGGGGTTACAATAAAATTCTGGCTCAACAGATAGCTGCTGCCCTTAAAATAAACTATTATCCTTAATAAAAAACCGCTCAGCATCGCTGTCACCCCACCAATTAATGCAGCAGTAACCAAAAATGCCGCATTGGAAAGATTGCTGCTCAAGCGGTTAGATACAAAGGTAAAATCGATATTTTGATAATCCTTTGTGGTAAGCCAGACAGCGACAACAATAATCCAGATACATGTAAAACCAATGACCATTTCACTGGAAAAAAACCTAATAGAGAGATTTACGTATTGTGACCCCATACCATAACTCATCACACCTCCCAGAGAAAACAGCAAGGCCATTACCTGTACACCCACCATGGCCAAAAACATTCCCAGGTGGCTTTTCAGCTTATATAAATACTGGTTCTTGACAGCCTCAAATAAGCTAGTCTCTGTCAAAGACATCATCGATTCCTCCCCTGTTTCTGTTAGTGAGGTAAACACAGAGGTCATCCGCCTTTACCGGAAGGATTTCCACACCGGATGCGCTGCTCTTTTTCAATATTCCATCAGCCGCATCACGCCTGATCACTATATAACAGTGATCCTTGCCCACGCTTTTCTGATAATAAATCTCCTGTCCCGCTGTTAGCTCAAGAACTGCTTCTTTTTTGCCCCTCAAAGCGACAGCAAACTCCTTCAGGTCGGAAATCGGCAGATGCAGTCGTTTTTTACCATCCTGAAGCAGGAGAATGTCCTCCAAAATATCCTCCACCTCACCCAGCAGATGGCTTGAAAAAATAATGTTGCGGGGTTTTCGCAGGTAATCCCTGAGCAGAGCCCGGTAAAAGTCCTTTCTTACCCCGGCATCCATTCCAGCAGTCGGTTCGTCAAAAATAGTCAACGGACAGCGCGCCGCCAGCCCTATTATCATATTAAAAGTGCTTTTCATCCCTTTGGAAAGGTAGCGATGCTGCTGCCCCGGATCTAAAGAAAAATAATCGAACAGCCCCTTGGCCAGCTCCATATCCCAGTTCTCATAAAAAGCAGCTGCCGATAACAGGATCTCTGCCAGAGATAATGATGAAGGAAACTTCATGTGCTCATCAACAAAGATCAGATTGGATGAAACCTTCAGACTGTTAAAAGGATCTTCCGAAAAAACCGTGACCTGCCCAGAAGAAGCACGCATAAAACCCGCAATGATTTTCAACAGTGTTGTTTTTCCTGCCCCATTTGGCCCTATCAGTCCTGTAATCCTGTTTTCCTCAATAGTAAAAGACAGATCATTGACTGCTTTTACTCTCCCAAAATTTTTGGTCAGCCCCTTACACGAAATTACATCCATCCTGTAGCCCCCTTAAATGATTCCCCTGAGGAAACCCTGTATTTCGTCAAGTTCTTTCCTGGCCTACCACTGCTGACGCATCAAAAATAACCGCATAACCGCATACCCGCTCTGCTGAACCGAGGTGGGCAATTTGCACGATAAGAATTTTGGTCCAATCGCTCAAATACCTTATACAGCGCCATGTTTGTGACTCATGGGTCGGGTCTGCCGGCCTCCCGCATCATGCCAATCAATTCCTCTTCGTCAACTCCCAGGCGCCTGGCCTCAACCACCACTTCCTCCACCAGTTTTTTTAAAGTATGGTTCTTGCGTCTATACTGAATTTTTTCCTTTGCCTTGGCTGAAAGAAACATGCCCAGTCCACGCTTTTTATAGAGGATACCTTGATCTGCCAGTATGTTGATCCCCTTGGCTGCGGTAGCAGGATTAATATTAAACATCTCCGCCAGCTGATACTGAGAATATATTTTTTCGTTTTCCCTTATTCTCTCGCAGAGTATTTCGTTTTCCAGCCACTCCGATATCTGCACATATATTGGTTTGTTTCCAACCATATCAAGCTCCAACAACACACCCCCTCAGAGTACAGCAGTGCGCTACCCCTGTAATGTACTATACCAGTTAATTATTTGTATGTCAATAGTGGATCACGTACAGGACTGGATCACGGGAACTGGATCAGGGGAACTAGATCAGGGATCAGGGAGCGGTTCTTCTAATCCAATTTAAAAAGGTTTTATGGTGACTGTCACCGTTTAGCCGAATTTGTATAGACAAGTTGCGTTCCCGGGTGACTGTCACCAATTTGCCATTGATCCATATTAATTGGATCGAGGGAACGTTTCTCCTAATCCATTTTAAAAAGAACTGGCTTATCTTCTGGTGGAACGAGCGATGGGGAATCACTCTTTAGCCCACAAGATAAGTATGGTTCGATTGATTCGGGGTGCGGCTGGCCCTGCTTTACCAGGCCTCTTCATACCGAAAGTGTAAAAGAGAAACCTGACATGCGCTATCACATGATACGCATCGAGGTAAGAAACAAGTGATCGGTAACAGTCACCTTAAGGCATCTTGCCGGTCAGAAAGTAAATTACTCAAGCCTGACCCCATTCGGCACTTTGGATTCCTCCGCAGAGGTTCTCATTACCCTGCGCAACCTATATATGCAGGTATATGTATATTCAGCTAAATGGTAATAGAACCGGAAGGCCGTTGGCGACAATCACCGGTGGTAGGTGACTGTCACCAGCCTTTCACCGATCAGTAAGTAAATTACTCAAGCCTGACCCCATCTTCGTGAACTGCTTTTTTCAGCTCTTCGCTGATAAAAACATACCACTGTTGACGACTCTTCTCTTTAACTGCAGCTGCAAAAGGGTCAACCCCTTTACCTATATGGTTACGGCTTATAGTATAGATACAAATCATCTGCATAAACCATATAGACGAAAAAGTAAAGAGACCAGGTAACATCCCCCACCTGGTCTCTTGCTTTATCTGAACAAGAAGGAGTGTCCTGCATCTATTTAAACCATTGTTCTAATTCGCTGCTCACAACCGATGAGCCGCCAAACATTGTTGCACCTGTAAATCCATGCTCCACATAATAATCCTGTATCTGTTGGATAGGTACTGTTTGATTTCCCTGAACCAGCAGCACACCGCTGTTATTCTTGGCTGCCAGGACTCCTCCGGCAACGGCATCGGGGAAATCCAGACCTGTAGCGACATAAACATGTTTTGTGCTCTTGGGCATGAATTCTTTTGCCAACTCCAGTGCGGTCAAATAACGGTCATTCCCAAATACCCGCTTTGGATTAGGCAGCTGATCAAACACACTTTCACTTACAGCCCCCGGCCCACCGCAGACAACCGTATTTTTTATTCCCAGGTTTGCTATGGCATCTGTTGTGGCTTGTGGCAAGTAATTGGTGTCTGTGAGCAGGATAGGCTGCCCCCTCATAGCAGCATAGCTGCTGGCAGCCAGTGCATCCGCGAAGTTGGTGCCTACAGCTATAAAGGAGCTGTCAAATTTGGCACCTTCACTGGCCAGGCGCTCTGCTATGCGGGCTGCGGTTTCATAGCGGTCTGCCCCCTCAATGCGCTCTACTGCAAGGCCGATGCGCTCAAGCTCTCCCCTCACATTGTCAGAGATGGCACCAGGCCCTCCCAGGATAATTACCCGCTCTGCTTTCAGACGCGTTATCTCTGCTATGGTTGCTGAAACGATGCTGTTAGTTTGAGTAAGAAGAATCGGTGCATTCAGTTGATGCGCAAGAGGCACCCCGGCCACAGCATCGGCAAAATCATCGCCCCTTGCCAGAATCACGGTACCGGCTGTTGTCCATCCAGCCTGGCTCACCTTTACTGCAGTTTCGTAGCGGTCATCTCCTGCCAGGCGCTTTTCATTTACTAACTGGGTATCGGTCTTGATCTCATCTATGGCAGCTTTAGCTGCTGCTAATGCGCTATTCACTCCTTCAATATCTACTGCAGCGTCAATAGCGGATTTCCCTGCTGCTATCGCTGCTGCCAGTTCGGCCTGCTGGGCCTCACTGTAATCATTGGGGTGCTTGTAATTGTCTAATTCATCCTTTGCTGCTTCCTTAGCTGTTGCCAGTTCTTCCGCTGTTAACTGGGCATCGGTCTTGATTTTATCTATAGCGGCTTTGGCATCTGCTAACGCACTATTTACTCCCGCAATGTCTTCTGCAGCATCAATTGCAGCCTTACCTGCCACAACTGCTGCCGACAGTTCGGCCTTCTGGGCTTCACGGTAATCTGCAGCATTCTTGTAGCTTTCTAGTTCATCCTTTGCTTCTGTTTTCGCTGCTGCCAACTCTTCAGCTGTCAACTGGGCGTCAGTTTTGATCTTGTCCATTTCGGCCTTGGCGGCTGCTAAGGCGCTGTTCACCGCGTCAATATCTGCTGCAGCGTCAATGGCAATTTTCCCTGCTGCAACTGCATCTGCCAGTTCGGCCTGCTGGGTATCCCGATAATCTATAGGGTCCTTGTAGCTGTCTAATTCATTCTTTGCATTTGTTTTCGCTGTTGCAAGTTCTTCTGCCGTTAACTGGGCATCGGTCTTGATTTTATCTATGGCTGCTTTGGCTGTTGCCAACGCACTATTCACTCCCGCAATGTCTGCTGCAGCATCAATTGCAGCCTTACCTGCCACAACTGCTGCCGACAGTTCGGCCTTCTGGGCTTCACGGTAATCTGCAGCATTCTTGTAGCTTTCTAGTTCATCCTTTGCTTCTGTTTTCGCTGCTGCCAACTCTTCCGCTGTTAACTGGGCATCGGTTTTGATTTCATCTATGGCTGCTTTGGCTGTTGCCAACGCACTATTCACTCCTGCAATGTCTGCTGCAGCATCAATAGCATCCTTACCTGCTGCAACTGCTGCTGCTAATTCATCTTTTTGGGCTTGCCGGTAATCCGCGGGGTTTTTGTAGCTGTCAAGTTCATTCTTAGCTGCGGTTTTTGCCGCCGCCAACTCTTCTTCTGCGCTTCTGTTCATCATTTGTGTGACTGTGGCATCATTATAGCCGGCAGCCTGCACTGTTATGAGATACGTCCCGGCTTCTGTGAATACTGGCGCTGCAATGCTGATCTTGCCAGCGCTTATTGTGTACTGCTCGGCTGGCAGTGCAGTTCCATTGACCTTGACCCCACTGATAGCGCTTCTCCAGGCTTCATTATCGGTAAAAGTGATCTCCACCGCCTGACCCACGGTGTTGTCCGTGGTATCGGAGGCCAGTGCCGGAGGGGTTTCAGGTACGCTGAACTGCCCGTTATTCGCCGTTACGGGCAATACTATGCGATCGCCATCATGATATTTCACTCCGGTCAGTTCCAAGGCGCAAGCCGCCCCCGGACTTGCCCCCGCGGCAACCTCAAATTGCATCACAGCTATGACGACTGTCCCGGCCGGTATACGGTTTGCTCTCGCCAGACGAAGATGCATTACGCGTATATCGCCACTTTCAAGCTGGTTCGACAACATTCTAAAACTTGTAGAAATATCGTCTCCTGCAACTGTTTGCTTGTAAGTCAGCAGCGAAAGATCAATACTTAAGTCATATTGCCCGCCGGCCACTTTACCCGAACTGGTCAGCGTAATCGGCACCTCAACGGTATCTCCGGGATTCCCGGTTACCGTCCCGGCGGTCAGTTCAATCGGATCATCTGCCAAAGCTACGGCCGGCTGCTGTACGAGACTTGCTCCGAACGAGCCGGTAAACAGGAATGCTACTGCCAGCAGCATTCCCGCTACTTTGTTGAATTTTGATTTTTTGAATCTCTGCATTTCAATTTCCTCCTTGCTAAAAACAATTTATCCAGGCGTTTATGTTTTTCAACCTTCCCTCTGGCTTTTTTACACGTGCAGTCAACGAAAAAAATGGCACCGATAGCTTGAATGAAACACAACAGCGCGACTATACGGGAAACAGCAAGTAAGATCATCCTTCCGATGATATTCTTTGACGCTGTCAGATCGTTTGTTTCCCAATTCGTCGAGGGCTTGTTTGACTCCCAAACATCACCACCCTTCGCAATGCTCCTTATGCTTTGACCATATCCCCGGGTTCAACGTTGAACCTGGACTTGCCCCGCCAACAAGGTCAAATCCGTTATCAGCCCCACACCCATTAATTCCCAATGGCGATAGAGATCCAATAACCGCTTGTCAGCGCTATGCGTAAATTGAGCATAAACGATAGTAAAAAAAAATATTGGTATGTATAACATAAACCCCCAATACAGCGAGAAACACATGTGCGCTGGCACTTGCAGTTGCAGCAGCCTGCACTGAATAACCTCCATTCTTCGCAACCGCTGTTTAAGTTATTTCCATACAGAGTACCTTTGGAAGCAATATTTTCACACACCTAACCGGGCTAATGTGCGTTTAAGAGTGGAGTTCTTTTTGCGTGGCTTTAAGTTTATTATTTTAGATAACGGGCTGTTCGTGCAGATTTTTCTTCTTTTAAACATTGGCTAAATACTCTTTAATTCTCTTTTGCCCTGAAAAATTTTTAAAACTATTTGTTAACTGTTCATGTGTCGAATTAAGTGTGCTCAAAATTAAAAACCGGGGTGCGTAAAGTACACCCCGGCTAGCAAGCCTTGCCGTAATCTCCTTTCCGCACTGGGAGGCGCATCCGTTTCCAGGTACACCCTATCGATCCGACCGCCATAGCAACTTGCCACAGGACAGTGGACTCGGAGTATTTATTCTTGTTAAATGACTAATTCGCCGTTCTTTGGGTATTTCCTGCCAGGTTGTGAATATTTTGATTGATATTCCTTATTAAGTCAAAACAATGGCTTAGCCATGCGGTTTCCCCATCACATTATCTACTGAAATATAATGGATAGACGCTCATGCCTCTTTATGGCAATACCATCATAAAATGAAAACAGAGGCCGACGCTGAACGTTGAGAAACCAGCAAAGGACAGATTCTTCACAGCTTCCGACCCCCAACTTCCGGCATCGGATCTCTATTTTCAGGTTATTTCGGATTGTTGGCACCAACACTGTAGAAGAGGAAAATAAACAGTGAAAGGAATTATCCAAAATTGAATCAACATCTATAAGTCGGACATCGGCAGTAACAGCTTACTTTACCATAATAAACGGCATTTTCGGCCTTTTATACCCTCTTAGCATGAATCACAAGCCTGGCATTCTTAAACTCATAAGAACAGGTCACAAGGGTCAAAATCTTATCATCTTTAGTTACTTTGACATCAGTCTCATATTTTAGGTTATGCCACCGGTGGCTGTCGGTAACTGCCCCTTCACCATCCCGGGCCAAAAGGAATAAAGCAAGCCTGGTCCCGGCAATGTCCAACAAATTTGGTCTGTCAAATGATTCCCAAAACCGGTAGCCGCCGTAAAACCAGGGTTGGGGTCCCTTATCCCTAAAAACAACCTGTATTTAGTCGTAAGTGGGGTAGGAAAAAGGGTACAATATTTTCACACAGTCTGACGGTTCCTCTGCGCAGTTTATACGGGTGGTGATTGCAGGTGGTGACAGGCACCAAAAAGCGCACATTACCCATACCCTGCGCAGCCTGTATATACAGTTATATACAGATTCGGCTGATTGGTGACAGTCACCGGGATGCCATTATCGCTTGCTAGCCCCAACTGCATTTTTTTTATTCATTCCCGAGGGTAATACAGTAAACATTAACAAGAACATGTTCTTGTATTTTTACCTTCATCTACATTTCGGTTTTCTAGATAATACTTAACAATATACTCATCAATTTTTTGACTCTTTTTTAGGATAATTTCTCTGTTCATGTTCATATTTGCCGCATTATATAGGGCATCTCTTGCTATTTCTATCTTTCTTTTTTATGTTCACTCCCCTTTCACTCCCTATACAAATAATCTAGACATGATTTTACATTAAATATTGGCATATTGCAAATAATATATATGTGCTCCTTGCACGTTCCGATAAAATGCTAAGTCAGATAAAGTAGCCTTTAGTAGGGAGTGAATGATAATGGCAAATAATGTTGAGATAGATAACAGAGCTATCGGGCAGAGAATACGGAGAAATAGAAAAAAGTTCGAACTTTCGCGGGAAGAGTTCGCTGAAATCATTGGATTATCTGACTACTATGTCGGACAACTGGAAAGAGGGGAACGGCAAATGAGTCTCCCCGCTTTAGTTAAGATTGCCAATTGTTTGCATGTATCGTTAGATTATCTAGTTTGGGGCAAGCTACCCAGTGAGGCATATTATGTTCATGATGGCCATAATGGTTACTGCGCTTCTTACGGCAGTAAAGATACAGAACTGAATGAATTAATCAACAAGTGTTCACCAAAAGAGTATGAGCTAATCAAAAAAATCATCAAAACCATACTCCCATATATGAGCATTAAAAACTAAAAAAATTGGAATATTGTCCTGGCAATAGGCCAATGATATAGATAATTCTCGATCCGATATTGAAACGCCGTCCCATTCGCTGGTATTCGGCAAAAGGCAGTTGGTAACCGATAACATCCTTTATTTTTCTATACTATCCTTGGATGTCTCACCCTCACCGGATACTTTAGCCTTGCGAAACTCCCTTATGCCATTACCTAAAGACTTCCCTACCTCCGGAAGCTTACCAGGCCCGAAGATAATCAGCACAACAGCAAGTATTAAGATCAGCTCCCAGGGACCAACACTAAAACCAAACATCAGAAATCCGCCCCCTCGTGTTTAATCACCATCTGCCCACATAGTACGTCAGTATCGCCCTGCCCTCCAGGAACCTTGCTACGGAGACCATGAAAGGTTGCCCACATAAGTACGTCAGTATCGCCTTGCCCCATCTAACCTAATTTTCCGGTGACTTTACAGTTTGACGCTCCCCGTACGAGATATTGTTATGCAAAAGTGCGAGTAAGTCGCAAGAACCGCCTCCTTAGCTGGCCACCTTGCAGGGAAATGTGACCAGCCACAAGAACCGTCCCCTTGGCTGGTGATCAGGAACCTGTCCCGGCCAGAAAGTAAATTACTCAAGCCTGACCCCACCGAAAAAGAAAAGTGCGACAGTACCGGGCCCCGTATGCGAACCGATTACGGTGCCCACGCTGTTGATCATCACCCTGCCGTTGAGGTGGGGGAATTTTTCCTCTATCAGGTCGGCCAACTTGCGTGCATCCTCATAGCATGCCGAATTGGAGATAAAGCACTTGCCAGAGTATTCAGTGCCATTTTGCGCATGCACTTCCATCTTATGCAGAATCTCGTTGATGACACGTTTTTTGCCGCGAATCTTTGTGCGAGGGATGAGTTTTCCGTCATAGCTCATATTACACAGCGGGCATATGTTCAGCAAAGTCCCCACAAACGCAGATGTAGCTGATATACGGCCACCGCGTTTATAATGTGTAAGGTCGGTGGTGAAAAACCAATGGTGCACATTGAGCTTGTTTTCCTCTACCCAGGTAAACACATCTTCAAGGGCTGCGCCATTATCCCGCATGTCGGCAGCCGCATCAGTGAGCAGGCCATAACCAGATGATGCACCCAGAGAATCCACAACCAGGATTTTCCGACTCGGATATTTTGATAAAAGTTCTTCCCTGGCGAAACAGGCCGAATTGTAGGCTCCTGACAAACCAGTGGAAAGGGAAATATGCAAGATATCCTTGCCATCTTTTAAATACGGTTCCCAAAAATCGATAAACTCCCCCACGTTCACCTGCGAGGTGGTAGGCATCGCTCCTGCCGCAATTCTGGCATAAAATTCTTCAAAAGGCATGGTTTGTCCCAGGTCATCCGGGTATTCTTTCCCATCCATATTGAAATGAAAACAGACATAAGGGATATTCCTTTTTTTGAAGTACTCATCTGGCATATCCGCTGTGGAACAACAAGTTACAACATAATCAGACACATTCAACGCTCCTTTACATCAAGGTAATGAACAATCACGTTAATCCACCACTCGCTTTTGTACAGAATATATTTCGTTTTACTCCTCATCTGTTTTCTGTTCAATCACCGCAGGCCGCGGAAGGGAGACGAAAATAACGCTATAAACGTCTCCCGTCCAACTCTCGCAACACTTTCTGCATCTTAATAATTCATGTATTCTAGGTGAATTATCTTCTTATGTATAATATACCATAATAATGAGCTTTCCCCCATCGCCGGCAACGCCCATAACTACGGATTTCAATATCCCCGGGTGGCAACCGGCACCTTTGCTTTACCATGTAGATTTCGTTAAAGTGTTTATGGCGAGCTATAAGGGTAATGTTGTATTGTTTTGCAAAAGCTGCAATCCAAATATCATTATCCGGATTGGGCATCCTCTTTTATGAAATAATAAAATAAGAGATGGGGTGGACACCGGACGGTTCCGCTGTCCACCCCAAAGGGTAAGGGGAGCTATGGAATGGGGGTAACAAGTAGACGGACACCTTGTTACAAAAGGGGCGCCCTTGTCATACCCATTTGATCATCGCGCCTGTGGCCTTATTCCAGCGATACACTCAAAGTCATCACTTGTGATGCCCGATTAATCTAAGGCAACACCTCATCTCCGCCGCCTTGTAGTGCTATTAGCATCACAGAAGCGATAACTAAAGCGCTGCCAAAAATTATTTGCCAGGAAAGGGGTTCTTTGAGTACGAGAAAGCTGGCAACGATGCCTACTATGGGTTCCAATGTGCTTAATATCGATGCGCTGGTAGGGCCTATCATATTGACACCTTTGGCGAAAAGAATGAGGGCAATGGCAGTGCAGAAGATGGAAACCATCACCATATAGAAAATCCCATGCATGGTAAAATTCCAATACCCAGTTCCCTCCCAACACCTCCAGGAACCAGAGAGGAGATGCAGGAAAAAAGGCAGATATAAAAAGTTAGGACTGTGCTATCTAACTCTTTTAGGTGCCGGCTAGCTATCCCTACTACATAAAAGGCATAAAGGACAGCAGAGAAAATGGCGAAGAAAATCCCCTGGATGTCAGTTACCCCACAGCCATTGATGCTTAGTAAGAGGACACCCCCCACCGAGAGGAGCAAGGCAGTTTTTTTTGCTGGATTTAGATGTTCTTTGTAAAGGAGTACGGAAAATACGGTAACAAACAGTGGATAAGAGAAATGGATGGCAGTAGCAAGCCCCGCTCCCAGCAGTTGATAGGCGATAAACAGGGTAAGATTCATCCCCATATAGCCTACTACAGCACAGAATACAAGCACCAGTAACTGCTTCCTGCTTACCCGTAAGTCTTTTTTTTTGTGGTAAAAGGTAAAGAAAAAGGAAGAGCGCAGCAAACGAAAATCTGATCAGGATAATTTGGTTCGTTTTAAGCCCAGTGTTTAATGCGAATTTGACAAAAATAGGCAGGATACCAAAGAAAACAGATGATATTACAGTGTATGCTGTGCCTCGCAATTTTCATATGTTTTGTGTTTCCTTTTATTAATTATCTAAGCATCCAGTGCTACGCTCCCCTTTTATAACTGGAAGTACCAGAAACAAGTTAAA
>NZ_CDRZ01000283.1 GCF_000946815.1 Syntrophaceticus schinkii
ATTGATCTTTCGCTGCTGACTTACAAGCAAACAGTTGCAGGAGACGATATTTCTACAAGTTTTAGAAATGTTGTCGAACCAGCTTGAAAGTGGCGATATACGCGTAATGCATCTTCGTCTGGCGAGAGCAAACCGTATACCGGCCGGGACAGTCGTCATAGCTGTGATGCAATTTGAGGTTGCCGCGGGGGCAAGTCCGGGGGCGGCTTGCGCCTTGGAACTGACCGGAGTGAAATATCATGATGGCGATCGCATAGTATTGCCCGTAACGGCGAATAACGGGCAGTTCAGCGTACCTGCGGAAGCGATAGGAGTCACGGGAGTCATCCTTAATAAGACCACAGATACAATCATCCCCAGCCTCAGCGACCAGCTGACGGTAGCGATCACCCCGGCGAATGCGACCAACCAGGACGTGACCTGGGAATCGGACAATGAAGCCGTGGCCACAGTTAGCAGCACGGGTTTGGTAACGGCAGTGGCTCCGGGCACGGCCAATATCATCATAACGACCGATGACGGCGGTTATACCGCAACTTGTGAGGTAACCGTACCGGATACCAGTATTGACGGATGGGTTTCCAGCTTTGATGGACTGACTGAGGCAATCAGCAATGCACCGAGCGGAAGCACCTATACGATTGCTTTGTTAAATAATTGTGAAACCGACCGGTTTGAAATCATCGGTTTGCCGCAGAATTGCAGCATATTGGTCGTTAATGGGACGACCGAGCTAATTACGATAGACGGTTTCAAGTGTAATGCCAGCAGCGGTTCGCTTGAATTTGGTCCGAATATTAATTTTATTGACGGAATAGAAACTGAGCTTCCCTTTGATCTAATAATAAACGGCGATGTTACAGGATCGTCCAGCAGATATGTCGGATTTGGAATTGATGCTGAACGCGGTTCGCGGGTCACGGTTAACGGCAATGTTTATGGCAACGACGGTGTCAATATCGGTTACGGTGATATCGGTATCTATGTTGATTATGCCACAGTTACCGTAAACGGGGATGTCTACGGCGGCAATGCGAATAACGTTCAAGGCGGTGTAGGTGTTTGCTGCTGGGGTGGCGGGGCTGTTACAGTTTACGGCAATGTCAACGGAGGAAATGGGATTGGTGTCCCCGGAGGTGCAGCCATTAGCGGAAGCGGCATAACTGTATATGGTACGGTGACCGACGGAACCAATATAGGCAGTTAGCAGGTCATAACCGCACAGGGCGCAATGTAACAGCATAACACCGCAATCACGGCAGGTAGGAAATTGATATTATCTCGTTGGTGGTTGAAAGGTGGTAATGCGCAGTAAGCTGGTGTGACCAACTAACGCCGATATTGAAAACAAAGAACAAAGGGGGGATATTTATAGAATCATTACCATCTGATGTTCTGGTTTGTTACTTGGTTAATTATCTAAGAGAGTCAGTAATAAAACAAAAAAAAGGATAAAAAGGGAGGAGATGAAGATGAACCTGAGTATAAATAGGTCAAAACCATTGTTTATTATACTCATATGCGTACTTGTGACATGCATGCTGTTTGTTAACGTTCCCGCAGTTTTTGCTACCGATCCGGCAACAACGCTGCAAGTCTACTTGCTCAACCCGGACGGAACGCAAACTTGGGTCCATACCTATTCGTATAATGACCTGGAATCACTGGCGATAGACCAGAAGTTCGCGACCATTGATGCCATGCCGGCCGGTGTGGGTACCGTATCGCACGGTGTACCGATCGCAGCCCTGGCGGAGGATGCTGCTACATATAACCCAGGCATCACCTGGCCCCCGGCCAGAAGATCATCTTATATCCCAATGATGCGCCAGGTACCCCTTACCAAGGTACCGAGTTCTATACTTACGATAAACTTGAAACTGCACGTTACTATTACCCGAATATGGTAGAATGTTTTACGGCGTATAGGCAAAGTGGAGATCCTGGTGATCTGGATACTGCCCTTGATAATCCGGTACCTGTAGAATCCGTGCTGTCCATAACTTCCTACCAGGGAAGGTATTTAACCGACAATGACCTGGATGATCTATGGAACAATATGAACAGCCTTGACACCTTCCGTTTCTGCATGGGCTTGACCGCAGATGAAGCTGAAGACGGAATTGAAGGAACGTATGCCTCCACTAACAAGTTCTGCAAGTGGGTCTACAAAGTCGCTTTCGGCCCGGTAAAAGGCCAGGAGGTAACCGCCGATACGACCAATAATATTACGGGTCAGCAGATTGACATGACTTTTACGGATAATGCAGCTTGGCGGAATGCGATCTCCAGCATCACAGTTGACGGTATTCCGGTCGACCCGTCACACTATACCATAACTGCGGGCAATATATCCTTCGACAGTACCGTATTCACCACGATCGGCAACCATTCTGTCGTCATAGCGGCTGCAGGCTACATGAACTCCAATGTAACCCAGCCTATTGGCGGAATTGCGCCGGAATTAAATGCTGATACCAGCAACAATGCCCTGGACCAGCCGATCGACGTCACGTTTACGGACAACGTTGATTGGCGTAACAACATCAGCAGTGTCACCATCAACGGAAGTCCGGTTACGAACTACACACTGGCGGCAGGGAAACTGACCTTCCCCGAGTCCGTTTTCACAGTGACAGGCGATTATACCATCACGGTGAATGCGACAAATTACAACAGTACATCAGTAACTCAGTCTATTCTTTTGGCCTATCCGAGTGATATCCATGTTGATGGCGTGCGGGTCGGCGACCAGGACTTCGCTCTGGCATTTACGGATGATCCTGCCTGGCGGGCGGCCATTACCGATATTATAGTCGGAGGCACCTCCAATCTAAGCTATTGCACCATCTCTGCCGGGCGTATCGAATTCGTCAACGCCGATATCCATAGTGTTGGTTACGACCTCGTAATCCAAGCGACCGGTTATCCTGATGTTGTAACAAGACTGGCGCCGGCAATAACACCGGATACTACGGAAAACGGTGTAAATCAGACTTCGGTCAGTAACGGCGGTATTGTCCTGACCTATACCAACCATCCCCTACTTCCCTCGTACAACGATGCAATTACCGATGTCAAAGTTAACGGAGACTCAATTGCCGGCTACTATACCAAGACAAGTGGGACTACGATTACCATCGATAACAGCGTGTTTACTGCAGCAGGTACCTACACAATTACCGTCTGCGCCACGGGATACCTGGATGCCACAACAGTACAGACCATATGTCCCCTTGGCGATATTAACTTTGACGGGGTAATAAATGATACAGATGTAGATTTAGTGAACAATTATGCTATGGAAATAGAAACACCCACTGCCGCCCAATTCATTGCGGCTGATGTTAATATGGATGGCGTCATCGACGAGCTTGATATTGATTGCATCATGGAGTTGGCCGGGTATTAATCACAAATGTTTTGCAGCAGAATATATCCACCAAAATAACCCTATTCAGAGCCTGCACGTGTAAAAAAGCCAGAGGGCAGGTTGAAAAACATAAACGCCTGGATAAATTGTTTTTAGCAAGGAGGAAATTGAAATGCAAGGATTCAAAAAATCAAAATTCAACAAAGTGTTGGGAATGCTGCTGGCAGTAGCATTCCTGTTTACCGGCTCGTTCGGAGCAAGTCTCGTACAGCAGCCGGCCGTAGCTTTGGCAGATGATCCGATTGAACTGACCGCCGGGACGGTAACCGGGAATCCCGGAGATACCGTTGAGGTGCCGATTACGCTGACCAGTTCGGGTAAAGTGGCCGGCGGGCAATATGACTTAAGTATTGATCTTTCGCTGCTGACTTACAAGCAAACAGTTGCAGGAGACGATATTTCTACAAGTTTTAGAATGTTGTCGAACCAGCTTGAAAGTGGCGATATACGCGTAATGCATCT
>NZ_CDRZ01000284.1 GCF_000946815.1 Syntrophaceticus schinkii
CAAAGTTCAATCCACGCACCCGCACGGGGTGCGACCAGAGAAAAGCACCGGGATTGAGCGTTTAATTGTTCAATCCACGCACCCGCACGGGGTGCGACGGCATGTCAGCATATGCTCCGTATTGAGCATTGTTTCAATCCACGCACCCGCACGGGGTGCGACCCCCAGGATTCTGCACGGTTGACGATAGAGCGGTTTCAATCCACGCACCCGCACGGGGTGCGACCTTGCCTTCGTTGCGCACCCGGTCAATATAAGCCTGTTTCAATCCACGCACCCGCACGGGGTGCGACGTGGATATATGTGATGAGTTGGCTGCTTATGATGTTTCAATCCACGCACCCGCACGGGGTGCGACCGCGGCCACCTTGTCCAATGCCGCTTTATACTTCGGTTTCAATCCACGCACCCGCACGGGGTGCGACCAGCAAGACATGGCGTGCATTAACCCCTATTCAGTTTCAATCCACGCACCCGCACGGGGTGCGACAATGGTGTTATGGAGACCAAGGAGATATGGGAGGTTTCAATCCACGCACCCGCACGGGGTGCGACAATCTCCACATAGATAGGATCGCCTTTGTTATTGTGTTTCAATCCACGCACCCGCACGGGGTGCGACGGATAGGTATGGGATTTCTGGCTTACAGTTGCTGGTTTCAATCCACGCACCCGCACGGGGTGCGACGAAAATAGCAATTAGCGGGACTCACGGGGTAGGGTTTCAATCCACGCACCCGCACGGGGTGCGACAACCTCACCTCGGCCATCTCATCACTCACCCTCCAGTTTCAATCCACGCACCCGCACGGGGTGCGACGGACACCGTCCTTATCAAAGTCAATGTAGGAATAGTTTCAATCCACGCACCCGCACGGGGTGCGACGGCATGGGAAAATCAACGGGATTACTGGTACATGTTTCAATCCACGCACCCGCACGGGGTGCGACGCTGCACAAGTGACGTGATACACTGTTTATGATGGTTTCAATCCACGCACCCGCACGGGGTGCGACGTACCCTGGCTATTCCGTATACGATGAGGCGGGTTTCAATCCACGCACCCGCACGGGGTGCGACTACAGCGTGCGAGCAAACGCCGAAGCGCAGCTGGCGTTTCAATCCACGCACCCGCACGGGGTGCGACTTCCATAGTAATTAGCCCTTACCAGCAAGGCTTCTAAAGTTTTTTTATTGCGAACCTATAATTTTAGAGTCTTATTTTCAAGAACGATACAAAATAAGTACAAAAACTCCTGATATTTAAGCGGTGCGAACCATCCTGAAAAAATATGTTAGCTATGGATTCGCATCAACAATAAGAATGCCTTCTGGATCATAGGTTTCTTTAGCTCCATAATGTTCTACTCGTCTTTTCCAGTTAGCCCCGAGATTATAATAACGCAAACTATCTGTTTCCGGGTCTACAATACTCTCTAAACGATGCTTAAGTTCTACAAATTGTGTTGGATCAACTAGACATTCAAATACAGAATTTTGCACTCTCTGTCCAAAGTTCTGGCATTGCTTGGCTACTTGACGCAATCGTTTCCTTCCCAAGGAAGTGGTTACACTAACATCATAAGTGATAAGCACCATCATACGAAACACCTCACTTCCAGAAAAACGGAGGATAATCTTCTATATCCCCTCTAATATGTCTTGCTAATAACATGGCTTGAATGTAAGGAACAAGTCCCAATGGAACTTTTTCTTCCAAATATGGGTGCATGATCTTGTCCTGCTTTCGTTTCTGCCATGCAATGAGCACTTCTTTTCTTTGTCTTGTCATCCATTACGACTGCGCCATTCTCTTTAATGATAAATCCGCCGGAACTTACTTGATTCCGATTTACAAGTGTCACCCCAAGCCTATCCGCAAAATGAGGTCTTAGTTCTTCCATTACATCTAGAGCAAGACTTTGCCTTCCTGGTCTGTCCTTATGCAAAAAACCGGCCTGTGGATCAAGACCAATACTTTCGAGAGCAGCTACAACTTCATGAGTAAGCAAGGTATACAAAAAAGACAATAATGCATTGATTCGATCTAATGGTGGGCGCCGATTTCTTTCTGTCATGATGAAATCTTCTTTTTGACTAAGTATAAGCTGGTTAAAAGCACTAAAGTAAATATAAGCAGCTTGTCCCTCTAACCCTCTTAAAGTATTCAAATCCTTCGTTTTTTCCAAATGCTTAGACATGCTTGCTAAACTTCTCAGCACGTCGGTCAGTAATTCTGTGTCCACCACTTGCGGATGATCTCGTACCACACGATGTAAAACGGCTCTGCTGTTAACAATTTTAGCTAAAATAAATCGCTTTGCCAGTCTTAACGCTATGGCATCGTTTTCTGTCCAGCGATATTGAGTTCTTCTCAAAATAATATTACCGGACACTCTACCTGTGACACGTCCCATGAATTTTCCGTACTCTGTTAAAAAGGAAAGAACAACACCTCTTTCACAACACAATTGCATCAGGCTAGGACTTGCTCCAGCAAAGCCAAAACATACAATGCCTTCTAAATTATGAACCGGAACACGAAATTTAATCTCATTCTTAGCTTTGATCAACACATTTTCACCTTCTCGGGCCAAATACGCTTCCGGCATTGTTACATAAAGAGTATTAAGTAATTTCTTCAATAATCCTTCACCCCCAAATCAACCATGCGCGCCAAATATTTCTCAACAGAGCGATGACGTATGGTTAGTTTAGGTTGACAAATTTCTTTTAGAGAACACAAGGAACAGTGCTTACCCTTAGCAGCTTTCGGGGTCTTTCCTTTATCCATCATTTCATGCATTTTTTTGGAAAGCTCATCTACTCTATCGCGAAGTGCTTTATCAAAAACAATGTGTTCTCGGCGTCTTATCTGACCATAATAAAGAAACCCCGAATCAATTGCTACAGTCAACATCTCTTCCAATGCCATTGCCTGGGCACAGAGTTGCACTGCATCCCTGTCATCGCGCTTAGGACGGCCACGCTTGTATTCCACCGGATAAGGTCTCCACCAGCCTTTTCGGCTTTTCAGACGTATTGCTACTCCCTCTGAGACTTCTTCTATTCTATGAAATTCGACCACATCAGCGACACCACGGAAACCTAGTTTATGGCTTAAGAGCGGCATCGCCCTAACTACTCTAATATCTTTGCGCGTTTCGTCCTCAAAGGAATCATCTGCACGTTCATGAAGATATTTTCCTTCTATTGTACGAACATTTTCTGCCCACGCCTGTTCAATATGAATAAGTGCCCACTGTCGTTCGCAGAATGCCATATGCTGAATTCCGGAAAGGAGGAGATAGTCTTCATCCGAATAAAATCTTTCCATCTTATTTTTCAATTAGCTTCACACTTTGGGGGATATCGGCTTTCGCTATCGAAACAATATAGTCACTGAAATCTCTTGGCGGTTTGCTTTCATCTTTCCGTTTAATCGTAACAGCATCGAAAAGTTTCTGTACTGATACATCGCCCATCTTCGACGAATGCTCAAAAATAATCAGCTTTCTTGTTCCCATAAGTCCGTGAGCTGCAGAACGATCATGTTCAAACATATTTTCAAGTGCTTCCCAAAAAAGTTCCAGATCCTTTTCAGAAAAACCGGTCTGATTAGCAAGTGGAGCTGAAACAAAACCATAGGCTTGATAAAGACCATAAGGAACCGTAAATTTGCGCCCCATTGTACGGTTATCCCCACCCTGTTTTTCCGCTTCTGCTTCTGTCGCAACAGCCATTCGGGTAATGCTGTGTTCCAGGGAAACAATCGGGTCTACTGAGCGAGCAAAGGTAAGTTGTACAGGACCACGCACCTGACCGCAATTTGGAGCTGACTTTAAAGCTAATACTGCACCAAACGTTCTAATATCATAAAAATGCTCGCACATCCATTCCCTACCTTTATCAACTTCCTCAGATTTAGGTTTTCTAGCTTTAATATTTTTTAGGTTGCTTTGTATGTATTTTTTCACATCACTTTTTAAATCAATGTCTCTAAGTTTGGCCTTAATAGTCTCGACATCGGCATCTGCTGCAATTACTAACGATGAATCTGAGTCATTTTCCTCTATTGAGACTCCTTCAGGCAATTCAGAGTCTTGCAAATCAGCAAGAATATTTTCAGGTATAGGTACTCGTGTTTCTTTACCTAATTTAATGCCAAGGCTATCAAAAGCATCAAAATGAGCTCGCCCTAATACCGCCTTTTCTTTAACGTAAATATCATAAGGAAATTTAAACTCGTGTTTTAGACTTACATAATTTCTTACTTTCCGTTTTAGGCAGACATCCGTAACAAGCCCATGTCCAGTCTCAGCATCAATCCGTGGAAGATTTCCGGCATCAGGATCGCCATTGGGGTTACCATCTTTAACGTCAAAGAGCAACATAAAATCATAACGTTTTTGAATACCCATCATTTATTACTTCCTTTCTTGACGATTTTTTTTAATTAAACTAACTATCACCTTTTGGAGTGAAGAAATCTTGTCTCTGATGATAATAACCAATCGCAAAGAGACCTTGCTCATGCAAATTAAGATGCGCAGGAAAATCCCTTAGATTGCCCATGATCTCACCCAGTAACCGCTCAAAGTTTATCACCCGTCCTTTGTTTTCAAGCTTGGCTAGGTGGTGGTTCTTGAGACGAAGTAAATTCGCAAAGACTGTTACCGGTGTAGCGCAGGCTGATCCGTAAAACCGCTCGCGGATCGTGGCATTGATTCCGGGATTTGCCTCTTCCTGAATCTTCTCTAATACGGCAAATAATCGTCCTAATTGGTAACCAACTGATACTTGACTAACGTCTAACTCCATAGTGACCTCCTGATAACTTTGATTAGGATAGAAACGGTAATACCGATTTAGATAGGCCTTAATTAACGCCGCGCGAATGGGTTTAACTCTGTTTTTCGTGTCGCTGCGAATTCGCCTCAGAACAGCATGCATTAGTGTAGCCGGATAGGGATTACCCTTCAAGATTGAGCACATGAAACCGCCAGCAAGGTTTGGAGGGATATTTTCGCTCTTGTCCTGGGTCGCAATATTAACCATAATACTCCATACCGAATAATATTTAGGCTCCTTAGATGGTTTGACAATAGCAAAATCATCAAAATACTGCCTGATCCGAGAAGCAAATTCAGATATTGTTCCTACTTCCCAAAAACGAATAGCTATTCGAGCAGCATTCGGAGCAAGACCTAATATGTAAAAACGAGTATCTCCATCGTCTTCCATATAGGTACCAGTGCTGACTGATTCAAACAGTGCTTTCACTTTTTCCGTTCCTGCAACCGGATTGTCCTTCTCTGGTTCTTTGAAAAAAAACGCAAAGTCAGATTCAAAAGATGATTGTTTTTTTGACCAAAAGACCATCGATACGTCGCCTATATGCAAGCACTGTCTACGAGAATCGAGTAAAGTATTTAACGCTTTGCCATACCGGGATGCTATAACTTTGCTAACAGGGGCATTTAGACTTTGAGTTTTAGCATATGAATTAAAGGCATCCTTATTAAAGCTAACAATACACGCACCTGAAGACTGTGCTCCCCAAACTCCCTTAGTAACTGGATGAGTTGCTTCAATTGGTACATTTTTTTCTCCTGTCACTAAACATGTACCAAGTACTGAATTCGCATCTTTTTTACTATCCACTTTATTAAGCACACTTACAACTACCGGAGAATTAAAAACCACCTTATAATCCGTACGTAAAACTCGAAAGCTAACTTTTACACTACCCTTTTTAAATAGTTCGCCATATTCAGGATGATTAAGTACTTGATTAAAACAACTACGATCCTCTAGACCATTTTGTAAAAAATTTCGCACTGCATTTACTCCAAGGTCGTTTGTTTTACCAATCCATTTATCAATTGTTTCAATCATACTTTGAAGACGCATATCCCCTTTATCACCTAGTCCAAAAACAAATGTAGCATTATCCCAAAGCAAATTGCCATCTTTACCACTATTAGTGTGCTTCAATGCCTGCTTTCCAATATATGGCACGTCAAGTGGGTGCGAAATTTTCTTTTTCCCAACAGTATCTCGCAAGTCAACAATATTTTGTGGATTCCCATCATAATCAAGCTCTATTAGAAAATCGATTCCCCCTTTCATCCAACCATCTTGCGCTATTAGCCCCTCAGCAGCCTTTCGGTCATAATACTCTTTCAAGGCGAGCAATATCATCCTCTCACCTCCACTTCCCTTCTGTCTGTATTTACTACTCCTTTATTAAGCTGCGCCCGGAAAAACAGCGGAGTTGGCTCGTCACGTTCAAAATCCATATCATACAGCATGAATCCTAAGTCTCGCGTTTCGTTAATTGGACTCACAGGTTCCTCAGCCGGGTTTTTGACGAGTCGAAAATCACAGGCGAATTCTCGACATCCTAGATAGGGTCTGTGGAAACATTGACCCTTTTTCGCCCGCCGACCAAACATCGCTGCATATTTTGCTTCGGTTTCATCCAACTTTGAGAGTTCAGCGCATTCTTGCTCGTCCGCCCAAACCTTTGTTTGTTTCGAATTATTTCCCTTTCTTTGCTGAGGGTTAATAATGTCAAAATACCCATGAATACGATATCTGACATCGCGTAAGAAAAGTCCAGCACGTTGCTGTCTTTCTTCTTCAATAAAAATGCCCATTGGAGGTCCGCTTTCACCCGCCATCTGCTTTTTTGTGGGGGCGGATACAACCTTGCCAACCTCATTTCGGCGAACAGAAATCCATTTAAACGGGTTAAGTACCTCAATTTTCGTTATACGCCACCGAATAGCCGGCTTCCATAAAATCGACTCAAAAATTGCCCTGGCTGCTGATGGAGTGATTACATCATAGCTAACCCGTTCAACTTTCATCTCTGGGCGGGTAAAACAGGCATAATCCCCCCATACTTCCAGACACCAATTGTGCACCTTCCACCAACTCCTTTCTAAACAATGAAATACTCAGGGTCATAAGAAGTTTCATCAACGAGAAGACCTGTATCCTCTGAATAATATAAATTCGATGACAGTGCAAAAATCTGCGGGTAAACCTCTTCAACTGCACCTCGCAATCTTAATTCCTTAAACTGATTAGTATAGACATTGACTGTATATCTTTGAAGCTTTCTCATTAACCAACGATCAGGTCCCTTTGCTCTTAATAAATTAATGAGATTTTCTCCTTCACCATAACGAACAAAAATTGTTTTTTGCGTGGAGTCATCGATGATCCTAAATTTTTGGGCAGCAGTTCGAAAGTAAATGCTGCATTCCTTTAATTCATTGTGATATGGATTGAGCAAATCTGTAATCCCCTCTTTATCCAGTGAATTAGCTTTCCAGTATAATTCCACAAAGTATTTCTCAAACATGCTATAGGCCATGGGATCCTCGACATCCAAAACAATACTACGTGTAGTGTCCGCTGCTTTTCTAAGTAATCCTTCCGGTGGTTTTCTAGGTGGGTTAAAAACAACGACTTTTCCTCGCCTAGATAATTTTCCTTCTCTATTGCAGCGACCTGCTGCTTGCGCGATTGAGTCCAGACCGGCAAAAGCTCGATACACCACTGGGAAATCGAAATCCACACCGGCTTCGACCAACTGAGTGCTGACAACCCGAACAGATTCGCTGTCTTTGAGTTTTTTCTTTATTTCCTTGATGATTTTACTGCGATGCTGTCCACACATCAAAGCTGATAAATGATAGGTCCCTTTAGGCATCATATTATGTAACTCTCGGCAGCTTTTACGGTCTGAAACGATGCAAAGAACCTGATCATATGATTTTAATTCTTCGGAAATCTCTTCCCAGCTAGAAACGGCATTGATATCATCTGGAAACTGAACATGATTACGAATTAAAGACTGATAGAGCAATTTCACTTCTTCCGAGCCTCCCATGATCTCTTTGATGTGTTTTAGCCCTTTAAATAAATGTCCGTCAACTATTCGTTCTTTAAATGCGGGTTGTGTTGCTGTAGAAATAACAAAACTGACATGATAGTGATCAACAAGCAATTGCATCGTCTCAAGAATCGGAGCTACAAATTCTACAGGCACTAACTGGGCTTCATCCAATATAACCACTGAATCAACTATATTATGCAGCTTGCGGCACCGGCTAGATTTCGCTGCAAAAAGCGATTCGAAAAACTGTACAGATGTGGTAACAATCACTGGAGCATCCCAATTTTCCGCAGCCAATCGAGATTTTGGGGTAGCATCATCCTCGTCGATACTTGAATGATGTTCAACAACCTGATCTTCTCCAATAGCTGAACGAAAAACATCGGCATTTTGTTCGATAATGCTAGTATAAGGTATTACATAAATAATTCGCTTAAGTTGGTGTGTCTTCGCGTGTTCGAGAGCAAAAGCAAGGCTAGATAATGTTTTTCCTCCTCCTGTCGGAACTGAAAGAGAAAAAATACCTTGTTTTTCTTTAGCCATTTGTATGCATTTTGCACGTATTTCTCTTCTGATCTCATTCACTTTTGTATCTTCTGATTTCTCATCCAATTGTTTGATAAACAAGTTAAATCGCTCAAGTAGTTCCGTTATGGAACAATAACCTCCCCTAATGAGCGCCTTATCAAGTTCCATGTATCTCTCAGTATCCAAAAAATCAGCATCCACTAGACTGGAATACAACATCCTTATCCATAAAGCTAAATCCAAACCCTGTGCGAATTTCCATGGTGGCAGCGATGGCTTGGCTGTTCGAACCTTATCGATAAAGCCCGATTTGATATCACCTAGATCCTTAACTAGCGTTTTCTGGAACTGAAGCGAGGCTTGTCCTGCTCCTTCTGCACTAGACCAATCAGGTAGACCTGCATGATGCCCGGCAATACAATAAAGCCTAAAAGCCGTCGTTCCTACATTACCTTTGCCAAATAAATTATTCGAACTAATTCAGCACCATG
>NZ_CDRZ01000285.1 GCF_000946815.1 Syntrophaceticus schinkii
GCGGCATTTATATGGGAACATTTGCCGCAGATACGAACATTGAAGGAGGTGCTTTGGACTCTCAAAAAAAGAATTTGGCAGCAAAACAATTATTGAAGGAGGGAGCATGTATTATGTTTAAGAAAGTTTTGTCATGGGTAGTTACAGTTGTCATGATGTTCTCAGTTTTTTTTACTATGCCCATTACTGCAAATGCTGAAGACACTATTTTCTATGAAGACTTTGAAAGCTATGCTGAAAATGCCTATCCATCATCTTTTACAATGAAATACAATGGAACAGGTGATGCCAATCAAAAGGTGATCACCACTGAAGGGTGGCAAGGCAGCGACACCAAGGTGTTTAGGTTGCAAGGTGCAAGTTCTTGGTCAGCTGAACATATCGTTGCTGTTCCTTCTCCACTTCCAAATACATTGGTGGTCAGCGCATATGTAAAACCGTTTAGCGGCCAGTGGCCAGGGCGCATTGGTTTGTATAATCCAACAGTGGGAACTTGGGGCACAAGAGTTTCCGGGGTCTTGTTTGAGAACGGAAACATTACCGCACTTCAAAATGGAAATGATAATAGCAAGATAAATTTGGGTCAATATACGATAAACAATTGGTACCATGTCAAAATGGAAAACAATATGACAGCAAAAACATACACTGTCTACATTGATGGCACCAAGGTCGGCTCAGATATCAATATGCATCAAACAGTAAGCCCTACACACCTGGACTTAACGGCAGGAAACATCGGCACCAATGAAATCTATTTTGATAATGTACTTGTTGCGGCTTCAGATACAACTGCACCAATCCTCACAGCAGGAGCAGCAAGCAGAATATCAGATACAAAAGCAACGGTAACATTCACCTCAAATGAAGCAGGGCAGTATTATTACGCAGTAGTGGAAAAAGATGCTGATGAGCCGGTGATCGACACCGGTGGTAGTGGTACAGTTTGTGACACTACAGAGCAAACCATTACCCTTGATTCCCTGACACCAGGTGCAAAAGATATTTATATTGTTGTCAAAGATGCGGCAGGGAATATCAGTGAAAAACTGAAAATTAACATAGAATCATTTAATGGTCTGACTGCTTATGGGTGGGTAGCTTATGATGCGGGGACAGGTATTAATACCGGTCCATTCACTGTTTCAATCCCCACTGGTTCACTGCAGTCGATTAAAAATGTCGAACATGACACTATTTGGATGAGTGGTGGAGATTTTGTCGATGACGCTTGGTACGCAGTAAACTACAGTTACGATAACTCGGGCCTTTACATTATTGATCAAAACACAGGCGACTATACACTTGTTGGATTCACCGGCAAGTCACTGCATGGTTTTACTTATAATCATATTAACGATGTCGCCTATGTCATCGAGATCATCAATGATACTTCTTCCAATCTTTATACTATCGATTTGACAACAGCAGAGGTCACCCTGGTAGGTCCCATTGGAGACAATGTAATCATCGGAATAGCCGCAGACAATGCTGGTAATTTATATGGCATAGATATTATTTATGACCAATTGCTTGCCATTGATCATACCAGCGGTACGGGGACAGCTATCGGAAACATCGGCCTTGACTTGAACTATGCTCAAGATATTTGCTTCGATAGGGATAACAATATATTATACGGCACACTATACAGTTACAGTGAACAAGGGGGGCTGTACAGCATAGACACTTCCTCTGGAACAGCCACCCTGAAAAAACTGTTCGCAGCCGAAGTAGATGCCTTTGCCATTCCTTACGTCTCGAATGTAATCCCAACACTTACGGCAGGTGAAGTTACTCGTACCGGTGACACAGATGCAGCAGTGAAATTTACATCAAGTAGAGCAGGGCAGTACTATTACGCAGTAGTGGACAGTGGTGAACCAGAACCGGTGATCGACACCGGCGGCAGTGGTACAGCTTGCACCAGAGAGGAAACAACTATTAGTCTGAACAGCTTGACCGCCGGAGACAAGGACCTCTATATCAAGGTCAAGGATAGATTCGGCAATATGAGCACAGCACTAAAGATCAGTATTCCGGCCTATATCCAGCCAACCTATGCCTTGACTGTAACTGCCGGAGAAGGGGGTACAGTCACAGGTGGTGGCAGCTTTGCGGCAGGGGCAGCTCCTACTATCACAGCAACTGCCGAGAGCGGCTACAAGTTCAGCGGCTGGACGTCAAGTGATGGAGTCATTTTTGCAGATGCAAACAGCGCTGTCACAACAATTACCATGCCGGCTAATGCAGTCACAGTAACAGCAAATTTCGTTGAAGTTCCTTTGGAAAAGACGGAACCGGAGAAGGACGGCGAAGTTGAGGTAACTGTTGAAACAGAGAAACCTGTACCCAGCGATGAGGCCGCACTGCCAAAAACAGGCGGGACACCTGTAGGAATTTTCTACGGGTTTGGTATGTTAATTACAGCCATCGGTGCAGTTATATCGTTTAGAAATAAAAAACAGTAAACTATTAGGCATTTGATAAAGAAAACATATTAAATCACAAGCAAAAACCGGGGGTTATAATCCTCCGGTTTGTTGTATTGATGGACAAGATATATCTACATCTCAAAATTATCGGAAATGGCCTGGACAGACGCATATTTTATACTTTCTGATACCCATAGCTAATCCCTCAACTTTTCAATAATTGTCTCCAACTTGGCAACTGTATCTTTTCTATCTCCCTCACTCTTTATCACCATGCCTGAAATAATCCTCAAATAATCCCAAAAAGCTGCGGTCAGGTTACTTTCATTGATAGCAAAGATCACAGATGGCGCTGTGGTTTTTGCAACAATTACACCGACATCATCCTTAACATAGAGCATATATCCCGCCATTTCTCCGCCGTATACAAAATGTATATTGTAGTTATCATAGGTTTCAAGAAGCCGAATAATATTTTGTAGATGTTTTTTAAATTCTTCAGG
Organism: Syntrophaceticus schinkii; assembly: GCF_000946815.1. Taxonomy (GTDB): domain Bacteria; phylum Bacillota; class DSM-12270; order Thermacetogeniales; family Thermacetogeniaceae; genus Syntrophaceticus; species Syntrophaceticus schinkii. The sequence continues at coordinate 2,939 of NZ_CDRZ01000285.1, forward strand.
CTTGTAAAATAACTCGATGTCACCAAGCATATCGGGAAATCCTACTCGGACTTTTTTGTCTAGTATAGTCTCCGCGTCGGGAATGTTAATTAGTTCAGTAAATCTGTGTTTTTCTAAGCTTTTCTCAAAGCGATTATTCCGTATTTGCTGGTAGCTCAGTATTTGGTTCATTGTATCATTATCTAATTGTAAACATATACTTTCAGCTACATCGATGGGCATAGTGATCGTCGAAAGTGTATCTGTTTTTATAATGCTGTCTGCTTTCTCATCCTCAAATTCTGAAAGAGTGTCATCATATCCCTTTTTGCTGAGAGGCGTAAATATACGCATCAGCGGGCGGCACAGGGAAAGATAATTATTATATTCTTCGATGAGAGCCTTAATAGTATCTCTACCGTTAAAAAGAAAATTGGCCGCATTTTTTGTTTCGTTTCTAATGGAGTTCGAAGTTACAGCAGCGGTATCAGGCGCTATAAATAATGTGCGTCGTAATACCTTGTCACGAGTTTTTGGGTAATAATATGGCTCAATGGCACCCGTCATATAAATTGGCAGCCACTCGCCAATCGCTGAGAGCATTTCGTCAAGGTTGCGGTGTACCGTATGGATAATCTTTATTTTATTTCCTCTCATAATAACCTGCGATAAAAGCGCCGCCCATTTTGCCGTGAATTCACGGTTGTCTGTTAGCCATCCCAGGTCCTCATCACTGTATAAAAGAAGTGTTTGGGGGTTTTTGTTTTTGAGCAAAAGACATAAAAAGGTAATAACTGCATTTTGTTTGCCCTCAATACCGTAGAATACTATGGAATCGGTTGTAGAGGTTTTAGAGATACTTAGTGGTTCAATGGATTCAATTGGTGGTACTTTTTTAAATTTAAAGTGTGTTAATTCGTCAAGAAAGCTTTCAACTGATTTTGTGTCATCGCTCTTCTCCTCTAATAGCCAGTGACAGATGAGTTCTGCTTTATCCTCACTTTCTACCGGCAGCTTTGTTGAGGGTATTCTAAGTGCTTTGCACAGTGCAGCCCTTTGATATTCTTCAATGCAGTGCCGTGCCAGGTAGCCGGCAATTTCCTTTATGTAATTTTCATTTTTCGCAGGGGTGCGCACCCCCCGGCGCAAGCGACTGATGAATGAGGGGTCAAAAGAAAGATGACGGGCAAGTGCACTGTTTGATGTGTTAGTTATATTCATTAATAGGTCAAATTTATCGCTAAAAGCCACGAGAACACCTCAGATATATTTTAGCATAGGTAAATAGATATGAATAGCAGGTGTTGTCAGTACTGACGCATCAAAATGTTTAAAAATCTTGCGAGTACAAAAACTGGCGTTTTTATCACCGATTCCGAAGTTTTTTTGAAAAATATCCGTTCTACATGTGGTGGCACATCCTTTTCAAGCTATTTTGCTCCTTTTAACCTACTATAGCACCTTCAAATGGGCATACGGGTAGTGTACACCGTATTGAAACCGCTATGTTGAATAGAATTGCTAAGCTGCCGTTGGCCTTATTTTCCAATCATCATCCTGAACCAATCGCAGTTGGCCTGGGGATTTCATTAACTTGCGAATTCGCTTTGATTATCTTAAGGAATTTAGTAAAATTCATGTTTTTACGAAACTTTTT
>NZ_CDRZ01000286.1 GCF_000946815.1 Syntrophaceticus schinkii
CAAGGGATTCAATTCCCATGTCTTAAATAACCGTCTGAATGCTGATTCCTCAGGGCATTCAATATCGCCTTTGATTTTCAGGTAACCCGGGTCGTAACGTAAATCATTGATGTGCTCGAATCGAGATAGACCAAGAATTTGAGCATCAACCAGAAAATCGAGCATTTCTTGAGACTGATATTTGCTGTTAGGTGCTTTGCGCATGGTAAAAGTGCTTTTGATAAGTTCCTTGAAACCAATTGCCTGTTTAAAAGATTCTACAGGGCCAAAATTGGCGAATTTAGTGGTTGTATCGTTATCAAAAGTAACTGGCAAATTAAACTTACGGATTTTCTTTTGTAAACGGTACTTTTTAAGTTCAATCTTTTTTTTCACGTCTCGGTAAAGGAGGTGCTTGACAATGTGTGGTTGTTTGTTGTATTTTCATATTGAAGACATCCCTTCTATTGGATTTTGGATCTCACCTATCCAATTAGATTTTTGAGGGGTGTCTTCCTCCTTTTTGTGCAAAATATTTTATAGGTTTTGCTGCTTAAAAAGCTAGCAATGGCAAGAGCTTAGGCTGCTTTATTAGGGGCTACTTGCCGACTATAGGTTTATAAAAATACTGCCGATATTCAGGAATTGATGGAACGAGTTGGGCTGTGGGAAGATCGAAACATCAAGGTTGGTGAGTATTCAAAGGGGATGAAAGTTCGTTTGAACTTCGTCCGTGCTATGCTCAACAATCCACGTGTTCTCTTTCTCGATGAGGTTACAAATGGACTTGATCCAACAAATGCGAGGATTATTAAGGATATCATCTCTGAATACCGTGATCAGGGGGGAACGGTGTTCCTGAGCACACATCTGATGAATGATGTTGAACAGCTCTGTGACCGGATCGCATTCTGTGTAGATGGTGAACTGCATGAGATTTCCACCCCTCGCGATCTAAAATTGAAGTACGGCAAACGTGAGGTGAAGGTTGAATACAGGGAAAACGGTGCTACCACCAGTGCCCTATTCCCACTTGAAGGAATAGGCATGAATAATCAATTCCAGGCCATCTTGAAAAACAAGGAAATTGAAACGATCCACAGCGGTGAGACATCTATGGAAGATATTTTTATTATTATGACAGGAGTTGACCTAAAATGAGAAACACCTCACGGCTTATTTTAGGTGAACTTCACCGACTCGTAATCTACAAAATACTTCCCATCAGCCTCCTTGTTGCAATATTTTGGGTTATCATCTTGTTATTTGTCTCTAAAGAGGACGCACTGAATGTAGCGCCGCTCTTCGTGATTATTGATGTATGCATGATGTCCATACTGCTGATCGGTGCCTCACACCACCTTGAAAAGCAAGAGGGGACTATTAAGTCAATGATGATGATGCCGATATCTCTGGGACAAATTCTCATAGCCAAATTTGTCGCTTCTTTGGTACTCGGGATCGAATCGGTGATCATCATATCAGCCGCTTTGTTCTTTATTCATGGCCTTACATTTAATTATGCATTACTGTTGTTTTTCATTATCATCGCAGGTGCAGTCCACGCAGCAATTGCTTTCTTTCTTTCACTTAGCAGCAAAGACTTCAGCTCTATGCTCGTCTTACTCATGGCATATTTGATCCCCTTGGGGATACCTACAATGTTGTTCGCATTCGGTATGATCGATGCAAAATATGAGTGGATTCTGATGCTTTCACCGGTACATTCTTCCAGCAATCTGATAACTTCTGCTATTTCCGGTAAATTTGAGGTATCAAAGGTGATTATCGGATGCGTATATCTTGTGCTTCTGACAGCAGCACTATTTAAATTTGCTGTGTATCCGAAGTTCAAAAACAATGCTGTAAGGGGGTAATATTTATGAACAAATATTTATCTCTTTTGAAATACGAGGCAAAAACAATTATTCGCGACCCTATGAACATCTAATGTGTATCTTCCCGATGGTCATACTCATCCTGTCAGCGTTTGTGTTCCCAATTATATTAAAGTCCTTTGGCCCGGGAAAGGGAGTTGCACTACAGCTGACAACGCTGCTGCTGCTCATTATCATCTTGGTGTTTGGGGCTTTCTGCCTGTCTGCAATGGCAACCTTTCTTCTCCTTGAAAATAAGGATGAGTGCACCTTGAATACAATTGCTGTTACTCCTATTGGCGCCTCGGGGTACATTATGTTCAAAATGACATATATTTATATAATGTCAGTAATAACTACAATTATCGTGCTTCTTGGCACAAAGCTAATTGCAGGTGACCAGTATACGATCGGTGGTGTTTCATTATTCGACAATATCGGAGTTATACACATTATCTCCTTTGCCGTTGTTAGTGGGCTGTTTGTCCCTGCCCTGGCACTTTTTCAAGGTGCATTTGCTAAAAATAAAGTCGAGGGCTTTGCCTTGATCAAAGGAACCGGTACGGTGGCACTAATACCGGCGCTGTTAATTCTTGAGGCTTTTCAAGGTAAGCTGCAATACATTTTAGGCGTATTCCCAAACTTCTGGGCTGTCAAAGGAATCATGCTTGAGCTTTTCCCGATTAATAACAGTGCGAACCTAAGCTATTCAATGTATCTCCTTATCGGCACTGTTTACAGTATTCTCATGCTTGTTATAGTATATCGCTTCTTCCTGAAAAAAGCAGAATATTAATAGATCGCGGTGACAGAGGTGACAGAGGGACGGGGGTCGTGTCACCGTTCTGGATGACATGACCCCCGTCCCTCTGTCACCATGTCACCAGACAGTTTTTCCGGCATATGCAGTATTGGCAACTTTATGGTTCTTAGCATAAATGGTTACGCATAATACTAATACAGCAAGAATCATAAAAGCGGACACTGTAAATATTTTTTGCTTCTTTGTCATAATGCTGTTCACCTCCTTTTTTTTATTATAGCTAAAAGCCCAGGTTATTGTTAACCTGGGC
>NZ_CDRZ01000287.1 GCF_000946815.1 Syntrophaceticus schinkii
ACGCGGATATTACATGAGCCACGAAACCCGTCAAATTGCGGCCATTGCCTTTAAAAAGGTTTCGCTTTGCTTGTAATATCTTCTGCTATTTGCTCATTGCCTGATATCTTCTTTATATACAAGAATACATCGCGGAAATATGTTTGATAAACCTGCTCAAAGCTCGTCACTTTCTCACATCCTCATCTATAAGACGCACAAAAAGCGTAAATCTTACAAACGGTGGGGTCAGCCGCTTCCCATATCTCATTTCGCCAGGCTTGCTTTATTGCCTTTTGGGCTAGATGAGCAGGAAAAAGCTATCGAACCATTATTGCGGAAGGGGATATGTACGACCACACCGCCGTGCCATTACCGCGTTATACTGCCCGTTAGTTCGGATTGTTTCAATTCCTAGGTATGCTAAAACAAGGAAAAAGGTACTGCGGGGCTAAATATATTTCCTGTGTTTCAATTCCTTGTAGGTATGCTAAAAACAAGATCCGAACTATAGCACCTCCGTTAGCGCGAGATTACGGGGTAGTGGGACACCGGGACGGGTTCCTCGCGTCCTACTGCTGCAATCCCAGGAGAAGTTAATGAACGAAGATCAGAGGCATAGGGGCATCGTATATCAGTCGATTGTGATTGGTTTTCTCCGGCTAGCTTTTCTCCGGCTATGTTTCATAAGTTTTGGTGCATAAAATAGTTTGAGCAATACCTATAAAGTATTCCGATTCTCTGCGGATATGATTGATAACCACTTGAGCTATTAGGACACAGCGTACTGCCTCACTTTCTGCAAGTATGCGGTTTAAGAACATAACAAATTGTTGGCTTTCTCGCAGGGCGAAATCGATTAACTGGAGAATTTCTTGCTCAAGGCTGGGACAAATATGCCCTCCAGATCTGACAACAGTCTCAATATATCTAACAACTTTACCTTTAGTTTTCTGAAAAGCCAGCATAAATTGTTCCAGTTGGCATACAAATTCTGACTCTAAATTTGGTACTATTTTCCGTATTACTACCGTATGCTCCGCTTCCTGCTGCTTCCAAAATTCGGCTTCATCCAAGACCCTGTGTACCATTCTGTCACCATAATAAAACTGCATAAGCGCATCCCCCCTAATAATTTCCTACTATAGGATATTCTCCAGAAACAGGAAGGTGAAGGAAGGCAAAAACGCATCGATGGCATAAATCAGATTTTTCCTTTATATTTACTGGGTGAAGAGACCTGGTAAAGCTGGGCACATTTAAGGTACGTTCCTTTTTCACCTGAAATAGAGCTGCCTGTGCATCCTCAAACGTGGTATCATAACACAAAAGGAGTATTTTTATGGATAATAAAAAAACAGAAAGCAGAAAAAAGAAACTATCGGTCGGATTACTTTTCTTAGTGTCAGTCAGTATATTGGGATTGGTATCTATATTAATTATAAATGTCTGTGTCAAATCATCGGTTAAGGATAAAATCATGACAGTCGAAGAGGCAGCCTCTTTGGACTCTGATTGTATCCTTATTCTGGGTGCAGGTGTGTGGGATGGCGGAAGGCCGAGCTACATGCTCGAGGATAGGCTATTACAAGGCATCGAATTATATGAGAATGGAGCTTCTGACAGATTACTGATGAGTGGTGATCATAGTAGGAAAGAATATGATGAAGTCAATGTCATGAAGCGGTTTGCAATTGATAAAGGTATTAATTCTGAGCATATTTTTATGGATCATGCAGGTTTTTCTACATATGAAAGCCTTTATCGTGCAAGAGATGTTTTTCAAGCAGACAGGATTATCATTGTAACACAGAGATACCATTTGTATCGTGCATTGTATATAGCTGAGAATCTGGGGCTGGAAGCGTATGGTGTTGCGTCTGACCCGAGGCAATATTTTGGTCAAGAAATTAGAGATTTGAGAGAAACACTGGCAAGAGTAAAGGATTTCTTTACAGTAATTTTTAAACCTGAGCCTACATATCTAGGCGAAGCGATACCATTAAGCGGCAATGGTGACTTGACAAATGATTGAATTGCGCAAAGGCACCGGTTACCACCCGACTTTTATCGAATACTAGCGAACGGGACAAAGCAAGAGACCAGGTGGGGGATGTTACCTGGTCTCTTTACTTTTTCGTCTATGTGGTTTATGCAGATGATTTGTATCTATACTATAAGCCGTTCGGCACGGTAGGCTTTGAGATAATTCATACAGAAGTTGTCTTTGCCCAGTAGTGCTTGTGAGGCATAAAATAGACTCATCAGCCTTTTCTCTGTTGGATCAAGGATGAACCCATCCATTCCCTCGGTCATAAGCTGAACCAGGTAAGCTTGATTGAGCAGTTTTCTTTGAGGGAGGCCGTAAGAAACATTGCTCATCCCGCAGATCATATGAAATTCTGGATAATTTTGCTTAATATACCGCACTGTCGCCAATACCTCTAATCCTGCTTGGTTGCTGGTACTCAGCGGCTTGACAAGGGGGTCGAAATAGACATCATCTGGGGATATGCCGGCATCTACAAGATCTTTGGCCAATTTATCGATAATAGGGTAACGGTCCTCCGCCAGGTCGGGCATGCCGGTATCATCCATACAAAGGGCAACAACCTTGCACTTATACTTCTTCACCAGTGGTAACATTGTCTCAAAACGCTCTTTTTCGGCGCTAATAGAGTTGATCATGGTTTGACCGTTTTTGCATGTAGAAAGCCCTACTTTCATCGCTGCCGGGTTCGGTGTATCGATGCATAAAGGTACATCCACAACACTTTGAACTGTTTCTACCAGCCACTGCAGAATTTCCTCTTCATTGTTGATCAATGTGCCGCAGTTGATATCCACATAGGTAGCCCCATCTTTCACCTGTTGCTCAGCCAACTTCTGTATACTCGCGGCATCCTTTTCATCTACAGCTTGTTTTACTGCTTTTCTACTCGTGTTGATTAATTCACCTACTATCAACAAGGATCTCATCTCCTTTTTTTATTTTGATACAGATTTGATATCGTTTTTTTTCTTACAATTCGGTGAAACCCTATTCCTATAACCATGACACTTGGGGGAGGGAGTCTGCCAATGAGTCTGCCAATGAGTCTGCCATATCTCTATGTCCCAACCCCGTCACTTAGTGTATGACAACAATAGAATGACAAAAATACCGCATCAGGACGGTTACTGCCTAACATAACCCTGCGCCTTACTTGATTATTGGCGCCTCTTGCCCCCGAAGCACGCATTCACAGATATTCGCCTCTATCCCCCCATTTCAAACGATTTAATAGGTTTGCGCTGTTCACATCCATAGAGCATCCCTTATATTTAAAATGCAAATTACATGCCAGCTTCTAATAATATACAAACCCAACAGCATCCCATGTGAAATAAAGTACATATGTCCAAAAAAGGGATATAGAGATTTTTGTCGAATAATATCATATACCATAATTAATCATACCACTACTATCAGTTACTATCATTCTTGCCAATTTATTACCAAAATTCCTTGTTCGCATCAACTCACATCAAAATTCAGCTAATATTCAACAGATATTCAGCAAATATTCAGCTAATATCTGACCATCATCTACCCTATATATCTATACATAAATCCAGAAAGAGCAGGTGGATAGAATAAAATATAGGAAAGGAGCAGGGTATCAGTGTCCTTTGATGCCTTGAGAACGTTGGATATTTTTGATGGGGTTTCCTACGGTATTATTCTTCTAAATAATAATGGTTGCATCACCTATGCAAACAAATTTGCACGCTCTTTTGCCGTTTACTCTAAAGTAGAAGGGCAGCAGCTATCATACTGTTTTCCTTACCTGGTCGATATCGACAAGCGTAAAGAAACATGTATTGAAGTTAAAGTTGCCAAAGAGTTTTACTGGTTGCGTGTCAAAAGGATTACCCTTGCCAAAGACAAAGAGGAATTAATAACCTTTATTGATGAAACATCGCAAAAAGTTTTGCAGCAAGAAAATCGTCATCAACAAGATAAACTGGAGTTATACGAAAACTTGCTTAATTCCATCGATGAGGGAATATTGGCGGTAGACAAATACGGAAAGATTTTATTTATGAATCAAACACAAGAAAGTTTTGATAATTTGAGTTTCGAAAAAGTTAAAGGAAACTCAATGGTTGAGCATTATGACCTCGATGAAACAACCAGCCTCTTGCTGAAGATCATTAAAACAGGGAATAAAATTTCCCGTCAACCCCAGTATTACCTTACCAGCGGCAAGCACACTGTCAATGTGGTCACCTCTTGTTCACCTATTTTTCATAAAAATGATATTATCGGTGCGGTTTCTATTTCCCAGGATTTCAATGTCACAGCTGATTTGGTAGAACGCCTCCATAATAGCATGATTGAGGATAACTCTATAAATGCAAGAAAGGGGAAAAAAGTGACCAGCGTTAGGAAAAAGCTCAAGAACGGAACCCGCTATACTTTCGAAGACATTATAGGAAAAAGTGAACCAATGAGAGATGCCATTGAGAATGCCAGGCGAGCCGCAGTAACACCTTCTAATGTGCTCATCTACGGCGAAACAGGGACCGGAAAAGAACTTTTTGCTCAAAGTATTCATAATGAAAGCCATCAAAAAGAACAGCCCTTTATTGCTATTAACTGTTCTGCATTACCGGAGTCACTTCTGGAAAGCATTCTTTTCGGCACAGTCAAAGGGGCTTTTACCGGAGCTGTGGATAGGGCAGGACTTTTTGAACAGGCTGATGGAGGCACCCTCTTACTGGACGAGATCAACTCTATGCCTCTGTTCCTGCAGCCCAAATTGCTGCGCGTGCTTCAGGAAGGAGTGCTGTTCCGGATTGGGGGAAACGAAGTAATCAGCGTGTCTCCACGGGTGATCAGCTCTATCAATGTCACACCCCAGGAGGCCATCGAAAAAAAACAAATTCGCGCTGATTTGTATTACCGGCTTGCTGTTGTAACAATTGCTGTACCCTCTCTTTCAGAAAGAACTGATGACATACCGGTATTAACAGATTACTTCATCAACAAATACAATAAACAATTCAAAATGGATGTCAAGCATGTAAGTAACGAAGTGATGGATTTCTTCATGTCATACAGCTGGCCAGGTAATGTGCGTGAATTGGAGAATGTGATCGAAGGAGCCATGAGCATCTTGCATGAAGATGAGACTGCTATTACCTTCAAGCAACTGCCCATGACTATCGTTGAGTTAAACCAAAATAAAAGCCAACCTTTACCTCTGCCTGATGAAAAAGCAGCCGCCAAGAAAACCTCTTTACCAAAAGCGCTGAGAGAGAAGGAAAAAAATGAAATAATGAGGATACTGCAAACTACAAGTGGTAACATATCTCAAAGTGCTCGTATGCTGGGTATGAGCAGGCAAAATTTGCAGTATAAAATAAAAAGATTCAACATCCCTCTGGAACAAATCCGCAGCAGCAGTGTTTGACTCAAAAAAACAGACGTAACAGATATGTATATTCATGCTGCAGTCCTTTAAGGGGAAGGACCCCAAGGGAGGGCTTTTAACTCCTCAAATTGGGGTCCAAACAGCATGTTTCCGGTAGTTTTTAATTAATGGCAATAGCGCAGTCAGGGCAAATCCGTTCACATTTTCGACATGCTTTACAGAGTTTTGAATCAGGGCTAATTGTCGGTGTCCCGTAAACTCCCAAATGCTCCGACCAGTTAAGAGCATCTTCGGGGCACTTTTCTTTGCAAAGCCCACATCCCTTGCACAGTCCAGGAAAGAGAGTAAAGGTTTTTTCACCGTTTTTGACTTTGGTGTCAACAGCATAGAAGTACTTCATATCAGTTCAACCCCATTTCTTTAACAAGGCTGATTCCCTTTTCTACAGCCCGGAAATTCAGATCACGCAGTTCCGGATTATCCTGGAATTTGTACCCAAGCTTCTTTTCAATGGCTTCCCTTGCCTTTTCTAATTTGACCACATTGGTTGCTCCGATCACTGCCCCCATAATCAAAATGTTGAAAACCCGCGGGTGTAGTTCCTCACTGGCTGTTTTTAGGGCAGGGATGGCCAGTATCTTTTTGGCGTTATCGGGAAGTTCTTTTTCAATTCCTTCGATACCGGCATCATAGATAAAGAGGGTCTCCGGCCCTGTGTGCACTCCCACACGCCGGACAGCGCGGTCACTCAAGGCAATAACTATATCCCCGGTCTTGAATTTTGGGGCGCCAATCTTCTCATCACCAATCTGCACAAAGGCGATGGAGACGCCCCCTCTCTGCTCTACACCGAAATTAGGAATGTAGAGAATTTCCTTCCCTTCCAGGGCAGCAGCCTCGGTCAGGATCATGGCCACTGACTGCACACCCTGTCCACCTTCACCGGCAAGCGCAATTTTCCATGCTTTACCCATTTTTATTCCTCCTTACCCGCTGGGACTTTCAATTCTCCAGGAGGAAACTGCTTTGTCATCTGCTCCTCGAGGAAAGACCAGGTCTTAACGGCATTAGTGCGCCAGTTGGTCGGGCATGTAGATAAGGCCTCAACAAATGAGAAGCCTCTCCCTGCCACCTGATTTTCGATGGCCTTTTTAAGATACCTCTTTAGCTGTCCAAACTTGGCAACACTGCCCCTGGCCACATATGCCCCATCATGGGAGATGGCGGCCACCATTTCAGGTCCCATCATAGGGTAACCTGCTGTTTTCACATCACGACCATAGGGGGTTGTTTCCGTCTTCTGACCAGGCATGGTGGTTGGGGCCATCTGCCCACCGGTCATGGCATAGTTGGTGTTGTTAACCAGGATAGTGGTGACTTGATCATTGCGGTTGGTGGCGTTCACCAGGTGCTGGGAGCCAATAGCATAACCGCCCCCATCTCCCATATAAGCAATGACGATCAGGTCTGGGTTTGCTCTTTTGATTCCCACCATCACCGGTGTCGTTCTTCCATGGTGTGTCTGAACAGTGTCTACATTGAAAAAATCCCAGGAAAGGAGAGAACATCCGATGATCACAGCCAAAAACAACTCTCTGATCCTGAATCCCCAGTTCGTACTCAATT
>NZ_CDRZ01000288.1 GCF_000946815.1 Syntrophaceticus schinkii
TCTGCAAATAATTCAAGATAAGACTGGACAGTTAAAGGAGTTTCGAGTAAGATCATTTCAGTGTTTTTTAGGGAAGGGGGACTTGGCGGGCGTGCCATAGGGGTTCCCCTTCTCGCTATTTATCCTTCCGTGATGATTGTCATGTCAATAAATAATCCATATGTCAATCAGTATGCATCATTTACGTCATAAAAAGCAAGAAAAAAATCCTCTCCCCCCGTCATTGGGAGTGAGAGGCGACAATTTCCTGTAGTTTATTCAAACTCTCAAATTGGGCTGCAAAGCTATTCCACATTTCACCGATCAGATAAACTACAGGTAGTTTAGCCAATTCCTCTGTGACATGGTGAAAATCGATCTTCCCCTCCCCCGGCAACAGGTGGCCATCGCTTGTTCCATTGTTGTCGTTAATATGGAAATAATGCCCCCCTGCTTTTTTGACCCATTCACCTGGTTTGTATTTCGACAAACAGCTGCCGTGTCCAATATCAACACATGTGGAAATTTGGGATGAATCGAGGAGTTCCTGTAATTTTGCAAAGGTATCCGGTATTCTGTCATGAACATTTTCCAGCAGGATGGTTACCCCGCTCCCCTTGACCTTGGGAAGAAAGGCATCCCAAAAAAGCACATTTCCCTCCAACCATAACTCATCATATTTGGAGTAACCTGTGGTGGTGTCATAAAAGGAATGGATAACCAGTTGATCTGCCCCAAATTTGTTGGCAGCTTCAACAGCCTGCAGGTACCTTAACTCAGCTACCTCTTTGACCTTGTTGTCAATACTGGTGGGAGCAAGATTCAAGTAAGGCCCATGCAGAGTTATCTCGCCGTTAAAACCGGAGAGCATTCTCAGGTATTCATCGATAATCTCCGAATTATCCAAATTATCCGGCATGATAAAATCCTGCAGTTCCAAAACATCGAAGTGCTTTAGACAGTAATCCCAATCCTGAAGAAATCTCTCTTTATAAGCTCCGGTGCCCAGTTTTACCTGTGTCATCAATTACCTGTCCTTTCTGGCGCGATCTCTAGATATTTAACCTTTAGTCTTTCGTCAAGGGATGAGAAAAAACCTGCCATACATACTGCAGCAGTCCTTCTTTTCACTTGGGGGATTCATGCACACCTTTGCACCTTCAAAAGCAAAAACGGACAGCAGAACTATCCGTTTCCTAAGTTGCTATTTGTTTATTTCGTAATTTTTGGTGCCGAGGAAGGGAATCGAACCCTCACGTGCAGCGGAGCACTTCTACCTATTTGCAGCCTTATTTTCAAACCGGCGCACAGGCACTTTAACAAAACGTTCACCAGGGAAGTTGATTGCTTTTTTGATCTGTTCCATTTGGAGTACGACATCAGAATCAAAATACTGTTCCCCACATTGTTCGCATACATTTGCAGGGACTCCTTCAATAATTACCAGGCGATTCTGCCACTTGCGCTCGACATCTACTTTGCGGTAATTAACTGTGCCACCACACATAACACATTTATTCATCAAAGACCCTCCTCGTTCTTTCATCAATCCACTTGCGTTCAGTTGGTCTATAAACAGTAACAATAATTGTGTGCTCTTCAGAATCAAAAGCACACACAACATGTATCGGTCGCTTCTTGGCATCTTTCACAAGAACCAAACAACTTGCTCTGCGGGAATCTTTGGGATAGGTTTCAATAATTTCGCATTTAGGTAAATATTCAATTATGTCCGAAATGTCTATTCCCCGCTCATCACACCTTTTCATTGCGTGATTGGTTATGCGCCATTTACCGTCCTCTAAACACTGTTTTAACCTTTTAAGAAATTCATTATTCATGAACTTTCACACCTCTTGAAAAACTAATGCTTACAGTGCTATGAGAAGGTGGGCAATCGAATGTGTCACCAGAAAAGGAAAAGAAGAATATTGCTTCGGGATTTGAAGAGTCAACCAGATGATGTGTTACATAACGAACATGCCTGGAATTTTTGGTGCCGAGGGAGGGAATCGAACCCTCACGAGCCGCGAGGCTCCCGGGATTTTAAGTCCCGTGCGTCTGCCAATTCCGCCACCCCGGCGAATAGCAAATAAAAATGGAGGGCAAGACCGGATTTGAACCGGTGCGTCGCGGATTTGCAGTCCGCTGCGTTACCACTTCGCCACTTGCCCTCGCGATTGCAATCAATATTATATATTAAATTTTAGAGATTGACAAGGATCTGAAACGCAAATATAAAACTAACAACTAAACGGGATTTACAGAACACGAAGCCGGAGAATAAGCCCTGCATTAATAATGCAGGGCTTTTTTTAAACGAGAGTTGCTATTTAACCATTACCACATGGATTGCTTTGATCAGTGCTGTAGCTGTGTCCCCTTCTTTCAAATCAGCATCCTTGAGAGACTCAGTAGTCATTACCGAAGTAATTTCATTATCACCCACCTGCATGGTAACCTGAGACATCACCATATCATTTTTTATCTCTGTGATCTTTCCACTCAATTGATTGCGAACTGCGGCTTGCATTTTTATGCCTCCTCAAATTCTACTAAAAACAACTCACTAAAATTGTTTCCCATCATCTGATTTTTTATGTAATTGTCGAAAAAGTTTACTCCCGGTCTCCCGGGAGTAAACTTTTTCGTGAAATATTATCTTTGACAGGATGACCCGCATTCTGCCTGGAATTTATTCATACTGAATAGCCGCTCCCACAGTTCCGGGGCCGGTGTGTACACCGATTACCGGGCCTACCTGGGTAAATATAGCTGTCTTAAGGTCAAAAGCGTTATCTAATGCTTCTCTTAAGTACTGACCGGCTGGAGATGCATCTCCGTGAGCAACTGCCAGTCTGATTCGCTTTCTCCCCCGCGTTAACTCTTGAAAGGCATTAACTATAGCCTGTAAAGCCTTACGCTGGCTGCGAGCCTTTGTATAGGTATGATATATTCCATCATCCCCAACACGCACAACTGGTTTGATATTCAAGAGGGAGCCCAATATACTATGAACTTTACCTATTCGCCCTCCTTTTTGCAGAAACTCCAATGTATTCAAGGTGAAAAGGGTTTCTATGTTCTTTCTTACATTGGTAAGCTTCTTTACAATATCAAGTGCATCAAGACCCTCCCTGATATCCCTTGCGGCTTGCACCACCATTAAACCCATACCGAGGCTGATGTTTTTAGAATCTATAATATGAATTTTTGCCTGCAGCTTCTCTTTTACCAGATGTGCAGAGTTTAAAGTACCGCTCAGACCTGAAGATATATGAATAGATATAATTTCATTATACTCTTTTAACAGTTTTCGATATAAACAATCAAATTCATCCGGGGTGGGCTGTGATGTCTGGGGGAGTTCCTTTTCCTTTGCTAAGCGTCGATAAAACTCCTCACTGGTTATCTCATGATCAAAATACTCTTTGTTCCCGAACCTGACTTTCAACGGTATTACATGGATGTCATACTCTTTCTGAATTTCCTCCGATAGATCAGCGGTGCTATCGGTTACCAGAGCAATTTTTTTCATGAATGTCCTCCATTTATTTAGGTATTCTCTTTTACAGCACCTTCGACAGCTTGTTTCATATAGTTCGGATTGTGATTAACACAGTCTTATTCATCATATCTATATATCTGCTCTATTTCTATTAATCAAACTATACCCTTTTTCTTATTTATATACAAGGATTATCTACAATTCGACACGAAAACAGCATTATACATTATTTCACCAGGCCAGAAAAGCAAAAACTCCGCAATCCCTTGCGGAGCCTGTCTTTACTGGAGCGGAAGAAGGGATTCGAACCCTCGACCCTCGCCTTGGCAAGGCGATGCTCTACCGCTGAGCTACTTCCGCTTGCTGATGGTGGCTCAGGGCGGAATCGAACCGCCGACACGCGGATTTTCAGTCCGCTGCTCTACCAACTGAGCTACCGAGCCGTCCTTGGCGGAACTGACGGGACTCGAACCCGCGATCTCCGGCTTGACAGGCCGGTGTGTTAAACCAACTACACCACAGTTCCGTAAATTTATTATCTGGTGGGCGATGACAGGCTCGAACTGCCGACCTCCTGCTTGTAAGGCAGGCGCTCTTACCAGCTGAGCTAATCGCCCACATCGCCTCTCGCTAGATGATTATAACATCCCTTTTCTCTCACGTCAACATCGATTAATGAAATCGATTAATGAAATTCACACCGATGTCATCAAGCAACCTGTTACCACAGTATACAGCATATCACCTTGCTAAACAAGCTCACCCAGTTGCTCGCAACAACCTGAACTCCGGTTTAGATAAGCACACGGATCCACGGAAACCGCAGAGATGATTTCAGGTGTCGACAGCTTTAAAGCCCTCGGCATTGGAAATATGAATATGACATGAAAGCCGCCAGGGGTTGCTTTCATGTGTCAGCTGCTACAAGGCCGTCAGCCTTCCGGAAAAGGCCAGGATCCCTTCCCTGACCAGCTTCGCTGCCAGGAGCACTGTGATCCCACTCCGGTCATAAACAGGAGCGAGTTCCACATAATCACACCCTACCACATTCCATCCCTGAAGCAAATCAAAAACACGGAAAAGTTCATGCGGTGAAACACCGCCCGGTTCAGGTGTGCCTGTCCCTGGGGCATAAGATGGGTCAACAACATCAATATCAAGGGTTACATAAAGGGAACGCCCTTTCAGACCAGGCAGTGAAGACTCAAGTCCGGCCAAAATCTCAAAGGGATAAAAATGCGTAAAGTTTTCCCCGTAAGCAAACTCTTCCCTTGTACCGGACCTGATCCCAAACTGGTAAACATTTTCCGGGCCCACCAGTTCACAGACCCTGCGCATCACAGTGGCATGTGAGTAGGTTTCCCCCAGATACTCATCCCGCAGATCAGCATGGGCATCAAAGTGTAAAACCGCTAGATCCGGGTAAAAATCGAGCATGGCTTTCACAATGGGGAAAGTGATCAGGTGCTCCCCACCTAAAAAAACCGGCAGCTTGTTGTCTTGTAGAAGCAACCGGCAGAGGTGTTCAGCCCTTTCAAAACACACCTGAAGATTCCCATGAGGCAATAACAGATCTCCCCCATCATAAAAAAGGCAGTCCACTAAATCCAGATTCAGATAGGGACTGTATTCCTCCAACCCCTCAGATGCACTGCGAATTGCCTGGGGCCCCTGACGCGACCCGGGCCGGAAACTGGATGTCAGGTCCAAGGGTATCCCAGTCAGCACGACCTGGGCGTCTTGATAAGAATTTTTTGCGGAGAGAAATGACCAGTCTCGCACACAAAGATCAGCTGTTTTCACAATACTACCTCCTCGCAGAGGAGTTCCCGTACAAAATTAGGCAATTGAAAAGCAGCCCTGTGTACATCAGTATTATAGTAACGGAGTACCCCTGCCAGACCCCCATCCCGAAGCGACAACATAGGATCATAACACTTGGAGCCCAGTGTAAAACTCCAGCTCCCACTGGGATAGGTAGGAACAGGAGCCAGATAAAGCCTGGTGATGGGAAATGTGCTGCTGATATCACTGTTGACCCTGGTGATCAGTTCTTGGTTCACAAAAGGGGATTCTGTCTGGGCGGCAAAGATACCATCCTCTCGCAAGGCAGATGAAATCCCTTCGTAAAATTCCATGCTGAATAAGCGTTCTGCCTGGCCTATAGGCTCAGGGGAGTCGATGAGAATAACATCATACTCGCCACATTTATTCACGATGTAAGCCACACCGTCCTCGAAGTGTACATCCATCCTGGGGTCATCAAAAGAGACGGCAACCTCCGGCAAGAAGTGCCTGCTCACATCCATCACGCGGCGGTCAATCTCTACAAGGGAAACCCTTTCCACCTGCGGATGACGAAGCACCTCTCTGGCAGTGCCACCATCCCCCCCGCCGATAATCAGTACATGACGGGGATTGGGATGGGTGTGCAGCGGCACATGGGCCAGCATCTCATGATAAACGAATTCATCGCTGATGGTCAGCTGTACCATGCCGTCAAGGACCAGCATGCGTCCGAACTGCTCTGTATCAAGAACAGCAATCTCCTGATAAGGTGTCACCTCACGGTGTAAAGTCTGCAAGACCTTGCAGGTAATGCCAAGACCCGGTGTCTGTTTTTCTGTGAACCACAATTCCATGACTTTTTGCTCCTTTTGGTGCCTGGCACCGTTTATTTGTACCAGAGAGGAATACCCGCAAACACACTCCCACAGCGCACAACGCGATGTTCGACACTGGCCACCTTGATCTCTTTTAATTCCCTTCCGCGGTACTGAAAAGCCTCTGTTACCATCTGTTTTACTTCATCTTCGGCTTCCTGGCGCGTACAGTGGCCTGAAAACTCCATGATTACCCCATATTCATTGTTGTCCGGCCCAATTCCAACAGCAACAGCCGCTGCGATTATAGCCCCTGGCTGTGAACTGGTAATACTCCCATAAGCGATAGGCAGCAATGAACCGGGGGGAATCTCCAGTTCCTCAACAAACTCAGCACCAGGTGGCAGAATACTGCTCACTGTAATCAGATTAACATTTCCCACTCCTGCTTTAAGAAGTGCTTGGTCAAAGGCTGTAAGCCCTTTTTCTCCTTCTGCTGCAGCGGCAACAAGTGTATACAACTCCGGTGTAGGCATCATATCTATATCCCCCCATTTTCTCAGAATGTGTGAAAAACTAAGAGAGATTATAGCAACAAATCAGTGCCCGGTCAATTTAAAAAGCAGCTTTTTCCCTTCCTTTACAGTGCGAGGAAGGGGTTGTCCTAAACCAGCTGCAGCTTCCTCAAAAACTTGACTGACCAGGGGAAATCTTAAGCCAGCGGCCTTGACAAGATCCTCTCTGACAAGAAGCTTTGTTGTCCCCTGCGCCAAAATCTGGCCATCTTTGAGAATAATGATCGATGTCGCCCACATGGCAGCCATATCCACATCATGTGTTGCGATGATAATCGTCCTGCCCTCCCTATGGAGGTTTTCCAAGATTTCAAAAAGGTCCTCCTGGCCGGAAGGGTCCAGAAATGCTGTAGGCTCGTCCAGCACTATTATCTCCGGATCCATGGCCAGTACCCCGGCGATGGCCACACGCTTTTTTTGACCATAACTGAGGTGGTGTGGTGCCCGGCTGCGAAACTCCCACATCCTTACAGATTGCAGTGCATCAGCAACCCTTTTTTCTATCTCTGCCCGCTCAAGACCCATATTCAATGGGCCAAAAGCCACATCATCCCAAACTGTGGGAGAAAAAACCTGGTCATCGGGATCCTGAAACACAAGCCCCACCTTTGACCGCACCTGACGCTCATTATCAGAATTAATCTCTTTACCCCCCACACGCACAACCCCCTGCTGGGGGAGATGAATGCCGTTTAAGTGCAGAAGCAGTGTGGATTTCCCGGCTCCGTTGGGACCCAAAATAGCTACCTTCTCTTCTTTTTGAATGCTCAGGGAAACCCCTTTCAAAGCCTCTGTACCATCATGATACCGGAAGCAGAGGTCCTCTATCTCCAAGCAAGCGGCCATCCCCAACCCCCCTGATCAATAAGCAGAATAACAACTCCCAGGAGCACAATAACAGTGCCCCAAATAATATCTCTGGTTTCGACCTGTAGATCACTCAGCAGTTGAATTTCACCTCTGAAACCCCTGGACATCATGGAATAATACACTCTTTCTCCCCGCTCATAGGAGCGTATAAACAGCACCCCCACTAACCCCCCGATGGTACTCAGTGTTCGCCCGCTCCAAATGGTTTTACCTAACTCAAAATTCCTGGAACGCCTTGCCCTTTGCATGCGCAGGATCTCATCAGAGAGAACAAAAAAAGTAGCGAAGTGTGAATTGAATAAGGTGTGTAAAAACTTGAGGAATCCTCAGATCTGACAATGACCGCAGCAGAACGTGAAAAGGGGTTGTAAATGTTACCAGGATGATCAGCAGCGCTGCACAGATTATGCGGAGAAAAAATAGGATGCTCCCCTGTAAACCCTCGCAGGTGACATGAAGGGTAAACAGACCCAAGTTAAAAGAATACAGTGGAGTCCCAGGTCGTATCACAGGCAAAAAAAAGCCCGATAGCAAGTATAAATGGTATAATAACGCCGATTCTTTTCAAGATCCTCCCCACAGGCAAATGTGAAACCATGATCAGCAAACAGATGGCAAACAGTGCAGCAGCAAGACCGACCGGACTCTTTAACGTAACAACCATCACCAGTAATATCAAACAACTGACGATTTTTACACGGGGGTCGAACCGGTGAAAAGGAGATTTGAAATGGCTAAATTCATCAAGGTGTATGTGTTCAGCATCCATTTAACCCCCCCTTATTGCAGAATCTTTAGAACCTGCGATTAAAACCTACGATTCCTCTTCCTCATCAACGACAAATTCCGCTGCCGCCCTGAACCAATCAGAGAGTGCATCACTCAGTATTTTTTGGATATCCGCCATGATCTGACCAAACCTGTACTCTGCCATCAGGTACTCTTGAATTGTCGTGTTAGCTCCGATCAGATCTCCCAATTGATTCATCCTGCGCTCTGTGATCTCATCAACATCCTGTTGGAGAACCCGGGCCTTTTCCGCCTCCCACTGCAGCCTGCGAAACTCTAACAGCATTTCCTTGTTTTTGGGATCTGATGCCAACTGCTTCCTCGCTTTCAGCAGCCCCTGGTATTCCCCTGATTCTTTCAAAGCCCGTGCCAGGTTGTGAGCGTAATCATAGTGATTCATCTTATTCTCCTCCTTTAGAATTTTATTATAACACTGCCTGAATCCCCTGTACTAAAAAGAAGAGAGCCAATAAAACCATCAACAGCCCGCATCCCGCCATGATCCAATTGTAGGTAGCGGGCGTTAAAAATCTTTTCCCTGTGGCAACAATAAAAGCAATAAAGACATACCAGGCAAAATCCGCTAAAATATGTCCTGTATAAAAAAAACCCAGTCCCAACCATCCATACTTCATAGCCTGGGTAACATACATCACACCGATGGTCAGCCACCAGATAATCCAGGTCGGATTAGCTACACTGACAACAATACCCGCACCCAGTGCACGCTTAAATGATGTTGTCGATATTTTTCCGGCAAACACCTGCTCCCCTTGGTCACTGAGTGTAATTTGCCCAATTTTCCCCCGTAGTACACTGGACATCATGTCAATACCCATCAGCAAAAGCACTAAACCCCCGACTGTGCCTACTACAGCTGTTATCCACTGGGCCTGCAGCACCTTGCTCATACCCAGAGCAAACACAATCAGCAGAGCAATCTCTGCCAGACCATGTCCTATAGAAATAAACAACCCCCGCCGGCCAACCCTGCTCGAGACTCTCCTTAATTGTCACTGCAAGCATCGGCCCCGGCATTAAAGCTCCGGACAGAGCAATCAGAAATGATGTAGCGAAAATAAAAGCCAACTGCATCTGCGGGTCGCCTCCTTGTTGATGAGACATGAGACACGGGGACGGTTCTCGCGTCTCACTCTGGCCGTATCCCTGTTAGTGGAGCATTGCCCATAGAAAAATGATATAAAAGAAGCCCCCTGCCAGCAGGACATAGGCATTGAGTTTTCTCTTCCATAAAAGAGATAGATAAACTAGCCCTGCAGACAGGAACGTTAAAACCACAGGTACTAAGGACCCGCTGACAAAATGCCAGTTTGTGAAGATAATCCCGATGCTGGGCAGCACAACACTTTGAAAAACCATTGCCCCGGTGATATTGCCCAAAGCAAGTGTATCCTTTTCCTGAAGCAGCCAGATCACACTGTTGAACTTTTCCGGTAATTCCGTAGCGATAGGAGCAATAATCAGTGATAGGAAAAAGGAAGGGATGCCGATCAATTCAGCAATTACAGACACTTCTTTAACAAACAGATTGGCTCCGACAATAAGCAAGGTTATGGCAACTAACACCTGAAATGCAATAAGCATCAGGCGAGGAGTTTTCTTGGAAGCGCTGAAATAAAGGGAGCGCAGATCCGAACTATGGCCTGCACCTCTCCCGCTGCGCAGTGTTAACCAGACATACAGGCAGTACCAGCCAATCAGAAAAGCGGCGATCAGGTATTTGAAAGCAGGATTGGTCATGAAGGCAGCCCCCAAGCCCAAACCGTACCCGACAAAGAAAAAGGTGATATCCCGCCTGATCACCCGCTCATCAACCCGCAGGTAAGGAAAATCCAGCCGCTTCTTGGCCTCCAGGACGACCACCAGTCCGCTGATAAAGAAAGCCAGAGTGCTCAGCATAAAGGGCGCGCCGATAATGGCTCCAATCCCGATATGCTGCTGTTCTATCCCCTTCCCCGAAATAAATGCAATCAGAGGAATCAGGGATTCAGGCATTGCTGTACCCACAGCCGCCAGAATACTCCCTACTGCACCTTCCGACAGGTTCAGCCTGACCCCGAGCCATTCCACCCCATTGGTAAAAATTTCAGCTGCAACGAGAATTACGCCGAGGCTGACTATAAGTAAAATATAAGCCATCTATCCACCACCTGCGTTATTAAAGCAATGATGAGCATCTTCGACGCTGTGAAAAAGTCATTAAACTGCGGTAGCCTGTCTGAAAAAGAAGTTCTCTGGCATAGGCTAAATCCCTGCCCACATCATTTTGTAAATGAGCATCAGAACCCAGTGTGACCGGAATATTTAACTCAAAACACCTGGCCAGCAGTTCTTTTGCGGGATAGATCTCCGCACAGGGTTTGCGCAACCCCGCGGTATTGACCTCTACTACAAGACCGGCACTGCTGATGGCCTGCAGAGCCGGTTCAGCAAAGGGCAGCAGATCTCCTTCGGGCCGGTAACCAAAAACCTTGATTACATCGAGATGCCCTACGATATCGAAAAGCCCACATAAAGCAAGCCTTTCTAACACACTGTAATACTTCCGGTATAATTCAGCCATATCCCAAGAACTGTAACCAGAACGATAATCCGGGTGATCAAACATCCACAGATCGAGGTCATGGATCGACCCAATTAAATAATCGAAAGGAAGCCGACTTATCGCTGCTTTGATCTCCTCTTCCCTTCCCGGTCGATAACTTACCTCAAGCCCCAGTTTAATTTGAATATCTGTATACCTCGTCCTCAATGAAGCAATGCTTTCCTCATTAATTCCTTCAAGATATTCGTCATGATCTGAAAAACCAATTTCCTGGATCCCCTTGACTCCCCGGGCCTCTATTGATATAGGGCAGCAGTAATTCTTTTGTGTATTGACCTCCCCTGTGACCAAGGGCATGCACATGATAGTCTACATTCATAATCTTTATTCACCAATACTGTTTTGAATTCTAATTTTACCCACATATAGAATTAAAGCATGAAACCCAAGAATTTTCAATAGTTACGTGGATCAGAGTGGATCACGGGGACAGTTCTCTTGATCTATTTCTGGATCAAGGGTTCACAAGTATATTTTTCGTGAACCTTTCTCAGACAACATGATAATCCTTTTTTCCAACGACTCACGACCAACCCGTAAACTGAAGTCGGAAACCGGAAGTCAGAAGTCTGGAGCATCTAATAACTTCCTTGTGTTACCAAAGGAATTGCACTGAACATCCAACGACCACCCACCAACTACTAATTTGCACGCGTACACCGGGAACTGTCCCCCTGACACGCGTTTATCTTTTTCCAACGACCAACCACTAATTTTGCCAACCAACAACTACTGCATCTGTCCCCCTTACATGCAGAAATGCGCCGGGAACCGTCCCCCCTGCATCTTTGGTCTTGTTTAAGTAGAAAAATAATTATACAATAAAACAACAGCGAGGAGGACGAAAAGATGGCCACAGTACTACCATTCAGAGGAATTCGTTACAACCCGGAAAAAATTGAGAAGATGTCCGCGGTCGTAACACCACCTTATGATGTTATCGATGATGCTGACCAAAAGATGTACTACGAAAAAAGCCCCTACAACATCATCCGTCTGGAATTGGGCTACCTGTTTCCCACTGATACAGAACAAGAAAACAGGTATACCAGAGCGGCTGCTACCTACAGGAAGTGGTTGGAGGAAGGGGTATTGATCCGTGAGGCCAGGGATGCCTTGTATCTTTATGAGCAGGATTTTACCATTAATAAGGAAAACTACCGAAGAACTGGGTTTTTCGCCCGTGTTAAACTGGAAGATTTGGCAGCCGGGAAAATACTCCCCCATGAAGAAACACTGGTCAAACCCAAGGCTGACCGCCTGAATCTTATGTCAGAGTGTGCAGCCAACTTCAGCCCTGTATTTGCATTTTATGTTGATCCGGAGATGACTCTCGAGCAAGAATTCCAAAAGATAAAGGGGTGCCCTCCGCAGATAGCACTGAGCGATGAGCTTGAAGAACAGCACCGGATCTGGGCATTGACAAATCCCATGCTTCATCAGAAAATCAGATCAACTCTTGAAAACCAGGTGCTGTATATTGCTGACGGGCATCACCGCTACGAAACAGCTCTGGAGTATTACCGCAGAAACCGCGATAAATACCCGGAGAGCAGCAATATTCTTATGTATCTGGTAAATACCTGTGATCCTGGGATGGTGGTTTTGCCCACCCACAGGATTGTGCACAGCATACCCGACTTTGACCTTAATGGGTTTCATAAAACACTAAAGGATTATTTTCTTGTAGAAGAGCTAAATGACTCCCAACCAGAAGATTTAGCCGGCATTTTAAAGAAACATCAGGATTCGGGAAAAAAGGCATTTATTATGGGAACCAGGAAATCTGCCCTGTATCTGCTTATCCTGCGTGATCCCAGTATTGTTAAGGAATTGTCTCCTGGCAAATCTGCTGCCTGGTGCAGTTTAGATGCCGCAGTTCTCCAGGTCATAGTTTTCCAAAAGCTTTTGAAGCTAAGCCCGGAGAAAATCGCCTGCCAGGAGAACATCGCATATACCAGAGATGAAGCAGCAGCATTAAAAACACTAAATCAGGATGCACAGCTTATATTTTTATTGAATCCCACAAAGATATCTCAGATCATCGCTGTTGCCTCTGCCGGTGATAAAATGCCCCAGAAGTCAACTTATTTTTACCCAAAACTGTTGACAGGACTGATTATTAATGATCTTAAGGGATAATACTGTCATCAAGCCCACCCTTTTTAAGGGTGGGAGCCAGAATCCCATGACTTCAGTCGTGAGAGTACGTCAAACAGTTATTGGCATCACCATGTACCATGTTAAAACCCCGTCCCCGAAAGTGCAAGGGTGCAAGGGGGCAAGGGCGCAGTCCCCGGCACACCCGCGTGCGTGGGGGACTGCCCCCGGTGCACGCGGTACACCAGGTGCACCGGGGTGCACCTGGCCTGTTCCAGCACCCGCGTTAGAAACTGTCCCTGTGCCCTTATAAAGATAAGTGTTTGATCAGGAATTCTGCCAGTTGAGGCACTGCAGTTGTAGCAAAACAGGGCACACTTTGCACACTTTCAGATAATGAATCATCGCTGACAACAGCTATCAACTCATCACCCAGGGACAGCCTTAATTTGCCTTCCCTGACAATCTCCACTTTTGGGCCGGGTTCCCTTTTGAAACCCTCAACCAGTATCAGGTCAACATCCTCGATCATTTTATAAACATCCCTCAAAGGAGGCTCTTGTTTATGTAATTGGTGCATGGTCAGTGAGTGTGGTCCTACAACAACTACCTGATCTGCTCCTGCCTGGCAGTAGTGCCAGGTATCCCTCCCCTGAACATCCAGGTCATAGCCGTGAGCTGCGTGTTTGATAGCTGCCACCCGGTAGCCTTTCTCCTTTAAAGACTGGATCAGCTTTTTCACAAGTGTGGTTTTGCCGGTATTCGAATAGCCGGCAATAAAGATAACCGGGGCCATATACTAATCATCTCCCTCACACACGGAG
Organism: Syntrophaceticus schinkii; assembly: GCF_000946815.1. Lineage (GTDB taxonomy): Bacteria > Bacillota > DSM-12270 > Thermacetogeniales > Thermacetogeniaceae > Syntrophaceticus > Syntrophaceticus schinkii. Next base: position 13,875 of record NZ_CDRZ01000288.1, read on the forward strand.
TTTCCTGCAAATTTCTGTTCTGATCTTACATTGAGGGGATTTTTTTTTGCAAGAAAAAGCGGTGTGCCCCACATATTCATATTATTTAGCTGTTAGGCTTGAAGGTTTCACATTTTGTATGGTCGGGGAGGAAAAGTATTCTTTATCTGGAAAGTTCCGGATCGGTATAAATTTCGCTATTTTTTGCACAATATAAAGGACGAATAAAAACTATACTTGGAGGCATGGTTATGGGATCAGTAGTTCTGGGTGTTTTCGATACCCGAGATCAGGCAGAAGGGGCTGCATTAGATCTGCGCAGCAAAGGTTTCGATAAGGATATTTCTATTGTGGCCCGTGATGAAGAAAAGGGTGATATTCAAGAGACGCGCATGGGAGGAGGAGAAGAAGAAGGCGGCGATACAACAATAGAAGGGATCACAACAGGGGGGTGCTCTTGGCGGCCTCGCCGGCCTTGCAGCGGGAGCAGGTGCCCTGGTCATCCCTGGTATCGGTCCACTAGTAGCCCTGGGGCCAATCGCAGGCCTCTTATCCGGTGCTGCTACAGGAGGGTTGGCCGGCGGGTTGATCGACTGGGGTATCCCGGAAGCTGAAGGACAACATTATGAGGAGGATGTCAAGCAGGGAAAGATCCTCGTCACCGTTCAGGGAAACGAACCACACTTAAATGAAGCCGGAGATGTCCTGCGCCAGCATGGAGCACATGATGTAAAAACATTTTAATAGTGGTTGGTAGAAAAAAGATGAAGTGGAGTCGGAGGGATGGTTCTCTCGATCCATCACGAGTGCAAGGGGAACCGTCCCTGGGACACCCTCTGGTGCACGCACTTCAGACTTCCGGTTTCTGACTTCTGTTTTTCGGGTTGGTCGTTGGTTTAGTTGGAATTCGCTTTGCGAATTCCTTCTATTTTACGGCCTACGGCCAACATTCTAATACTACTCACTACTCGAACAATGCAGTGCTCAGATACCTTTCTCCTGTATCCGGGGCTATGGCCAAGACCGCTTTTTCCGGTGATAATGTAGCTGCAATCTTAATTGCTGCAAACACAGCTGCTCCCGAAGAAATACCTGCCATAATACCTTCTTCCCTCATCATACGACGTGCAGTTATCAGGGCTTCCTCATCTTCCACCCGAATAACCTGATCAATTACACGCTGATCAAGTACCGGCGGTATGAAACCTGCACCAATTCCCTGAATATTATGAGTACCCTCTTTGCCACCCGAAAGAACCGGGGAGCCTGCGGGTTCCACAGCAATAACCTTGACCCCCGAAAGTTTTTCTTTTAGAACACTGCCCGTACCGGTTAGAGTGCCTCCCGTCCCCACACCACACACAAATGCAGCCAGATCCTTCCCAACCTGATCGATGATTTCCGGACCTGTGGTCAGACGGTGAGCCTCAGCATTGGCAGGGTTTTCGAACTGCTGCAGAACTACATAATCCGGGTGTTTTTTGAGCATCTCCTGGGCCCTATTTACAGCACCGGTCATCCCTTCATCACCTGGAGTCAGTACAAGCTCTGCCCCCAGGCCGCGAATCAATTTCTGTCGCTCAATACTCATCGTCTCAGGCATGACTATGATCAAGGTGTAACCCCGGGCAGCGGCCACCATAGCCAATCCGATACCGGTATTTCCGCTGGTTGGCTCTACAATAACCCCACCCGGCTTCAGCTTCCCTGTCTTTTCGGCATCCCTTACCATCTGCAAAGCAACCCTGTCTTTGATGCTCCCTGCGGGGTTAAAAAACTCGAGTTTGACTAATACCCGCGCTCCCTTTGGATCTGCCATTTTACCCAACTGGATAACCGGTGTGCGTCCGATCAGCTCTTCGATTGAATTTGCAACCTTCATCTTTGTGCACTCCCTGTACGTTTTATTAAATAAATTGCTCGTCATTATGTCATATTTTGCCCATAATTGTTAATTTCGACAACATCCTGAAGGTTCCTGCCCATTTCATCATACTATGCTTATGCTTTCCATCACCAGAAAACTGCCGAACTGCGGTGCCCACGAGATCAACACCCCGGACACTTAGCTCATCTTTTCAAGCAAAAGTCCCCTTTCCAAGGGGTATATAGATATTTGTATAATTTTTTTATCTTTCCATAGAATATAAAAAAAACAGCGAGGTGAGCAAAATGACTTCAGGATGCCCTGTTTGCAACGGACTGACCCAACTGGCAGAAACTTGTCCTGGCTGTGGTGCCTCCATGGAAGACTGCGGTAAAATAAGCGAATATGTAGATTCCTATGGCCCCTATGAGGAAGCCGAAAATGGTACAGAAGAAACAGCCATTACAGGTGATGGTGGGTGTGTCCACTTTCTGCAGTGCCCCAACTGTGATGAAAACAGGAGTTACACAGTTAACAGTGATCAGATATAGCAAACATCTCAAATCAAGGCACTTCAGGCACTGAAGAAATTACTTTTTCAGCAGCGGTCGCCTGTTTGCACCTCTGAGATAAGCAGATAGATGGAAAAACCCTCAAATTGATTCATTTGTTTCACCGATCAATTGGGAAACTGTCACAAAATCCCAGCCATCATTCCGGAGATCGGTGATCAGGATCGGTAAGGCTGCCAGGGTCTGCGGTTTCCCCTCATGCAGGAGTATGATCGCACCTGGCTCCAAATTCTTCTTCACAATGGCTATTATTTCGCTGGCTGTTTTGTTTTTCTCCCAATCCCTGGGGTCAATTCTCCACATGACCACCCGTAAATTCATTTCTGAAGCAACTTTTATTAATCCAGGGCCATAGTTTCCCCCTGGAGGGCGAAAGAGGGTGATCTCTTTTTGGGATGTCCACCTGGTTATTAGATCAGATGTGCGTGATATCTGTTCCTTGATGACTGTTTCATTCTGCTGTTTTAAATTGGGGTGACTATAGGTATGGTTGCCGATCTCATGCCCGTCCCCCGCGATCGCAGATGCCAGAACGGGGTTGCTTTCTATTTTGCTACCGATTAAAAAGAAGGTAGCAGGCACTTGATGTTCACGCAGTACCCGCAGGTATTCCAATGTATACCGAGAGGAGGGGCCATCATCAAAGGTTAGAGCAACCCTTTTCCCGGCAGCAGGGACAGAGCGCAGGATCTCTTCCCTGGGAACCGGTGGAACCGGATTCGCTGTAGGCACCTCTGCTTTATCTGGAGTTTGAGAAGTTTCCGGCTGATTGGTAGAGACCTGCTGTTCAGGGGAAGAGGGAACCGGATTCGCTGTGGGCACCGCTGCTTTATCGGAAGTTAAAGAAGCTTTCGGCTGATTGGTAGAGGCCTGCTGTTCAGGGGAAGAGGCGGCCAAGGCAATACTTGAATTGGCATCCTTTTCCTGATTAAATGTTTTATTCGCTTTGCCGTCCTCTATTGTAAATATAATCTGCAGCAAAAAAAGCTGGAAGCAGAATCAGAAAAACAAAAACAGGCATTATCAACTTTTTATAGCGCGCTGAATCAACCGGAAAAAGCCCCGGGGTCAAGTTCCTCATCTCCCAATATTCGTTATATTATTATTTTACCACAAAAAAGGTAAGTGATAGTGACTTTTTCCGTTAATATATTTGTATACCAGCAGTTCCAAGATGATCCTGAAAGGATTGCACTTCTGCCGGAGTAGCAGGTGAAATTGCGTCCAATGGATCACTCAAACCCATCTGTCTCCATTTTATAGTACCCATTTTGTGATAGGGCAGGACCTGAACAGGGACTTCTCTGGAAAATGATTTGACAAGGCGAGAAAGATCCTGAGCATCAGTGAAGGAATCATTGAGCGTAGGAATAAGCACATAACAGATTACCAGCTTTGCTGCTGAGTTAACTGCCAACTGCAAATTCTCCAATATTTCTGCATTTCCCCTGTCTGTCAGCTTCCTGTGTTTCTCCTCATCGACCACTTTAATGGAAAACATTACAAGATCTGTATATGGTAACACTGTCTGGATATTTCCATGGCGGCAAAAACCGGAGGTATCCAGGGCGCGGTCTATCCCCAGTTTCCCTGCCTCAATAAATAATTCCCTGACAAATCCCGGCTGCAAAAGGGGTTCCCCCCCGGACACCGTCAACCCCCCTCCTGATAATTCAAAAAAAGGCTTATAGTCTTTCAGCTGGTCGAGGATTTCCGTTACTGTCACTTGTTTTCCCCTCTTCAGCCAGGTATCCGGGTTATGGCAGAAGCGGCAGTGAAGCGCACACCCCTGAAGAAAGAGCACAAAGCGAATGCCGCCATTGTCAACTGTACCAAGGGTCTCTATGGAATGGATGTATCCAGTCTTCATTACAATCCCCTGCTGAAAATTGTTCGCTTGATTACCTCTTCCTGCTGCTCCCTGGTAAGCCTGACAAAATTGACGGCATAACCGGATACGCGGATCGTCAGCTGCGGGTATTTTTCCGGGTGGTGCATGGCATCTATCAGTAGGTCGCGATCAAACACATTAACATTAATATGATGGCCGCCCCTTAAAAAGTACCCATCCAAGAGAGCGATGAGGTTGTTGATACGGCTCTCCTGATCACGCCCCAAGCCGTCAGGTGTAATGGAAAAGGTATAGGAAATACCGTCTAAAGCGTGCTTATAAGGAAGCTTAGCCACCGAAGCCATGGAAGCAAGGGCACCTTTTGCATCCCTCCCGTGCATCGGATTGGCTCCCGGGGCGAAGGGCTCCCCTCCCTTTCTGCCATCCGGGGTGCTTCCGGTTTTCTTCCCGTAGACGACATTGCTGGTGATCGTCAATATAGAGTGAGTATGCAGCGCATTGCGATAGGTCGGGTGTTTTTTCAATTCTTGATCATAAAGCCTCACCACATCTACAGCGATCATGTCAACCCGATCATCATTGTTGCCGTATTGGGGGTAGTCACCGGAGATCCGAAAATCAGCAACCAGTCCCAGTTCATTAAATACCGGTTCCACCTGGGCATACTTGATCGCACTCAAGGAATCCGCAACAACTGAAAGACCCGCCAGGCCAAAGGCCATCAGGCGGTCAACGAAAGTATTGTGCAGGGCCATCTGCAGGCTTTCATAGGCATATTTATCATGCATATAATGGATGATATTCATGGTGGTCACATACTTTTCAGCCAGCCAACCCACCATTTTTTGAAAAGCAGGCCAAACCTCTTCGTAATCAAGGGGACCATGGGTTGCCTGGTAAACATCCGGGGCTATTTGTTCCCCACTGAACTCCTCACAGCCCTTGTTCAGAGTAAGCAACAGACATTTGGCCAGGTTTGCCCGCGCACCGAAGAACTGCATCTGTTCCCCCAACCGCATGGCTGATGTACAGCAGGCAATTCCATAGTCATCGCCGAAAAGGGGGCGCATCAGGTCGTCATTCTCATACTGCAGGGAACAGGTTTCAATGGAAATGCGCGCACAGTATTCTTTAAACTTCCTGGGCAGATCCTGCGACCAAATAACTGTCATGTTGGGCTCCGGGGCAGCTCCCAGGTTCTCCAGGGTATGCAGCAGCCGAAAAGATGTCCTGGTCACCAGAGTTCTGCCGTCATTGGCCATCCCCCCTAAAGATTCTGTTACCCAGTTGGGGTCACCGGCAAAGAGTTCATCATACTCCCTGGTTCTGAGGTGCCTGGTAAAACGCAGCTTGATCACAAAGTCATCGATCAGTTCCTGAACATCCTCCTCTGACAAAGCTCCTTCATCAATATCACGCTCCAAATAGATATCCAAAAAGGTGCTCACCCTGCCCAGGGACATGGCTGCTCCATTCTGCTGCTTGATTGCTGCCAGATAAGCAAAATAGAGCCACTGCACAGCCTCCCGTGCATTTATCGCTGGAGTGCTGATATCAAAACCATAAAACTCAGCCATCTTATTGAGGTCATGAAGGGAGTTGATCTGCTGCCTTACCTCTTCCCGTAGCCTTACCTTTTCCTCATTATTGATGAGCAGGAGTTCCGGTGAACTCAAATCAGCTTCTTTTTCCGCAATCAGCCGGTCAACCCCGTACAAGGGTACCCGCCGGTAATCCCCGATAATCCTGCCACGCCCATAGGCATCCGGAAGACCTGTGATAATCCCAAAGTGACGCAGACGCCTCATCTCTTTTGTGTAAACCATATAAACTCCATCATTATGGGTTACCCGGTACTTCATAAAGATCTCCTTTACCTTGGGATCGAGTTCCTCCCCAAACTGGCGGCAGGCGTTATCTGCCATGCGGATACCTCCAAAGGGATTAACCGCTCTTTTCAAGGGTTCATCTGTCTGTAACCCGACAATAATCTCCAGATCGCGGTCGATATAGCCGGGGTCAAAAGCCGTGATCATCTGCACTATTTTGGGATCGATCTTATAGACTCCACCCCTCTCCTGCTCTTTTAGCAGTAACTCACGGCACTTCTCCCAAAGCATCTGAGTGCGCTCAGTGGGCCCCGCCAGAAAAGATGAGTCCCCATGATAAGGCTTCACATTGTTCAAAATAAAATCTCGCACATCGATTTGTTCCCTCCAGGTCGACCCCTGGAAGGAGCGATAACAGTTTTTTTCCAGTGTAACTGCCATCAAAAATCACCCCGGGTTTATCATTTCCGGGGTGATATATTTTAATCCAAAAAATGTGGTACAGATCAGGCATTCCCTTTATAAATATTGTTTATTAATTCCTTTTGAGGTTGACAAAACCACCCATCTCCTTGAAAATAAAATAGTACATCATAATATTTTAGTAGGCCGGGCAAAAAGAGAGGTAGACTCCGGTGCGTTATGCCATTGTCAGCGATATTCACGCCAATTTAGAAGCCCTTCGCGCTGTTTTAAAAGATATTAAAGCCCAGCGAGTGGATAAAATAATCTGCCTGGGAGATATCGTGGGTTATTACGCGGATCCCAATAGCTGCACTAAACTGTGCAGGAATTCTGGGTTTATTTGCATTCGGGGCAACCACGATGATGCAGCAATAGAGCTTTGTGACATCGATGACTTCAACCCCATCGCCCAGACAGCCCTCCTCTGGACTGCAAAAAAGCTCAAACAGGAACACAAAGACTGGCTGCGGGAGTTGCCTGAGCAACTTGTTATTGATGAGCAGTTTCTTGCGGTACATGGGGCACCTTGGGACCCCTATGCCTATATTTTTTCCTCAGGGGGAGCACTGCAAGCTTTTTCCTGCATGCGCAGCAATTACCCCTCAATCACTCTCTGCTTTTTTGGCCATACACATCAAAGAGCACTCTACACATCAGAGGAAAGCGCTATAACGGAAGTTGCCGAGGGTACACGCTACACCCTCAGTGACCGCGGGTTGTTCCTGATCAACCCCGGCAGTGTTGGCCAATCCAGGGATGGCAGACCGGGTGCTTCATATATTATCTATAATACAAAAGAGCAAGAAATAGAGTTCCGCCATGTTCCCTATAATATTGAGCTCACCCAGCGCAAGGTGGCAGCAGCAGAACTACCGATGATGCTGGCCGAGCGGCTCAGCCTGGGGTATTGATCATCCTTTTTGCCAAAGCTAAGAGATAATCACGGTTATTCTTCTTAGGGTCATCCAGGACCTCCTCCCAGAGATGCTGTAAAATCTTCCCCACCAGTGGCCCCGGGGGCACCCCTGTCTCCTGGATAATATCAGATCCATTTACAGCTAGCTCCCTCATCACAAAGGCATCACCTGTTGCCATCACCTGCTCCAAATTCTTAGAAAACTTCTCATATTCCTCAAGGGAACGCACCACCTGACTTCTGCTGTGGGCAAGGATATCCGCCAGACGTACACTCAACAGTGCGGGGACCATCCCCCTCCCAATTCTGGCGATCAGACGACGCATCCCGGCAGGGCCCATCTTCAATTCCAGCATATGCTCTCTGACCAGCATAACCACATTATTGATAACCTGGTTGCTGTAGTGCAGTCTCCGCAAGATCTCCTCTGCCATCTCCGCCCCCACCACATTATGGCCATAAAAATGGCCTCGACCATCCTCACCCCTGCTGTAACAGCGTGGCTTAGCCACATCATGCAGAAGGATCGCTAAACGCACCTCTAAGTTCGCCGGGGTGTAGCGCATGGCCTCCAGTGTATGTGGAAGAACCGGGTACTGATGTGAGGGATGATACTGGTTAAACAACCAGCCTTCCTTGAGTTCAGGTATGATCACGAATAACAAGCATGCTTCCAACAGGTTTTCTAATCCCTGGTGAAAGTGCGGCGCCATCAGGAGACGATTGAGTTCATCGCGGATGCGCTCTGCAGATATTTTTCCCAGCAGTTCGGCATTTCTGATCATGGCGTGCATTGTTTTGTCTTCTATAGAAAACCCCAGTTCAGCGGCAATTCTGACCGCCCGCAGCATGCGCAGCGGGTCCTCCGAAAAGCGCTCCTCCGGGTCCCTGACCGCCCTGATTTGCTCCTTGATCAGATCGGGTATTCCCTGGTAAGGATCGCAGAAAAAAGACCGCAGGGGATCATAGGCTAAAGCATTGATCGTAAAATCCCGCCTTCCCAGGTCATCCTCGATCTCTGACACAAAATTTACCCGGGAGGGGCGCCGGTGATCACGATAACAGGCTTCCACACGAAAGGTGGTGATCTCCAATGGAAGACCGTTTTTCTTCACAGTTACCGTTCCATATTTAACTCCGGTGGGAACCACCCGGTATCCGCAGGCTTTAAAGATCCGCTCCACCTCCCGTGGGCGGGCATCTGTAGCCAGGTCCCAATCCTGAGGTGGCATTCCTAAAATAAGATCCCTCATCCCGCCCCCCACAACAAATGACTGCTTCCGGTGGCGAGCCAAAAGTATGCAGGCATCCCGTACCTCTTTTGGAATTAAAAGATTCATCAACCAAACTCCCCTTACCTGGGGCCGGTAATTTTATCCCCTATATTAACCTCTCCCCAGTAAACGCCGCCACAGACGCGCATCTTTCCCCTCTCGCTTAAGATGGTGTACACCGTTTAAGGGGACACTCGCTTGCCGTAATAAACTTTCAGCACTTTGGCGTATCTCCGGACGCACAATTAAGGCAACCCCACAGTCAGCGCTGATCTCCCGGGGAAGAGGAATCAGGACAACTAAGATTCCGGCATCCTTACAGGCTTTCTCAGCTTTCAGAGCATAGTGAGAAGAAGGAAAGGTCAGCACATCAACTGCAAAATATCTCTCCTGTTCTGACATACAGAAACCACCTCAAAAACAATGATCAACTTGTCCTGCAGTTCAGTAATTAGGAACACTTTTTCTGGCAGGCATTGCTCCCCGAGTGTTATTATACCACTCCAAGAGCCTTAAAAGCATAAAAACACCTAACATAAAGACTTCATGCCTTTATGTTAGGCGGAAAGGGGGGATGTTCCCTACCCGTAGCTAAATAAACCCGGGTAGTTTTGTGGGAGGTTAAATGCATGTATAGGAAAGACCGTGGGTGGACCCGCTTCCTGCAGGACTTCGAAACCTCCACGGTCTCTATACCATTATTATGATAATATTTTTATTTTACTTCTTCCAGGATGATCTTGTGATCCACAAGAGCTAACTCTTTTATCCTGCTTTGATTATCTTGCGCTGGCCGAAAATGTTCTCTAATACAAGGCAGTCATCCTGTGGCTCAACCTTGTCAACATTTTCAAATAAGAGTTCTTCTCGATCATCCAGCCTCAGATAAGCGTGCGCCTCACACATCTGTCTTCACCTCCATCAACTCTTTTAATCTGTTAACCAGCTTCTCAACTTGGTGCGGTAAGGGTTCAGGTTGTACTCCAATAACTTCTACTTTTGACAGTGTCAGAGGCAGTAGTAACTTCTGTGCCTTACTATTAGCAATGGCTTCAGCCATTTTTTCCGTCAATTCACCCCTCATGGAGTGGACTAAAATAATCCCCAAGGTCCTGCAATAACATCCACATCATCGACATTCTGGATAACTGCGTT
>NZ_CDRZ01000289.1 GCF_000946815.1 Syntrophaceticus schinkii
AAATAATTTCAAGTATAAGTGGAACAGTTTAAGGAGTTTCGAGTAAGATTCATTTCAGTGTTTTTAGGGAAGGGGACTTGGCGGGCGTGCGATAGGGTTCCCCTTCTCGCTATTTATCCTTTCCGTGATGATTGTCATGTTCAATAAATAATCCATAATGTCAAATCAGTATGCATCATTTACGTCATAAAAAGCAAGAAAAAAATCCTCTCCCCCCGTCATTGGGAGTGAGAGGCGACACAATCATTAGCGAACGGTTTTCCGACTTGATATGTATTAACTCATCTTGATGATGAGTACATAAACTACCGTCATTAAAGATATGTCTACGTTCTTTGGGTAACCTTAACCAATTGATTTTTTTAAGCATGTCGTATACTTTTATTGGACTATGAGGGAAATCATCTGGATAAACAATCTCAAGCAAAATAGAATATTTCGCTCTGATCTCTTTTGGATAATTTAATATCTGTGGATCAGCTACCATGCCTACAGCTGTAGGCATAGTAGTTAATCCACAACGCTTCAAATCAGGGTAATATTGTCTTAAATATTTCAAATCTTTTTCAACAGCATCAGTTAATTTCCCCATGGTCTCAATGTCCTTTCTTTACCGATATTCGTAGTGATGCTCTTAGCTGCAATAGCAGCACCTGTCACTTCTTTGGCATTGGCCTCCTGCTCATCGATTAACTCTTTAACTCTAGATTCATAATCTGAAAACGAAACTGTAGTTTTATAGTACCCAGTCGTACTTATTGAAGTTAGATTTTCTAAAATAACCTTGCACTTAATTGAATCAGTTGATAATTCGTCAACTTTGTCTTTATACTCTTTTGTTACAACTATTTCATTATTATCCGCATATTTATCCTCAGCAATATCACTCTTTTTTACTATGGAACCTAATACCAGGTTATCCATGTTGTGTCTGATACCAAGTCTTGTAGCATAGAATTCACCGAAACTGATTCCTATTCCAATTTTTAATTTATGTCGGCCTAGCTCATCGCATTTTTCATTATTGATACACTCAACTTCATCTTTGATCTTTAGGGAAGCTTCAAATGCCCTAATAATATCCTCGTCACTCTCATCACTAAAACTATTAAAAACTGCAACAATCCTGTCGCCTTGAAACTGAACACGTACGCCATCAGCTAAATCTACACAATCGTTTAATTTTTGATAAAGCATTTGAAGTACAGCAAATAGATCATCTAGATTACTATCTGAAACATTAAAAAGCTTAGTAAATCCCCTAATGTCAGCAAATTGGATACATCCTGTTACATGTTTGTTCTTTTTCCTATTTAATCTTGAAAAATCAATTTTTGCTCGTTGCACTTTCGAACTTTATCTCATCAAGTTTCACATCAGCAATATCTTTGCAGTATTCTTCCAAATCATCCATAAGGTTCTTTATAACATCATCCATAGTAAGGCTTGTATACTTTGCTTTATATATTGAGGGACTTCCTTTTAGTCTTTCGTGTATTTCTTGTAATTCGTCATCGTCTAATTTTGTAAAATTATCTTGTTCCGAATCTGGTATAAAGTCATATGCTTCTTCTGTAATATAAATATATCCCGAGAAAGCGAAATTGGTTATCTTTGCTGCAATATTGGCTACTCCACCAATAGTAGTAAATTCATCTAAATCCTCTATTTCATATTTATAATATTCACCATAATCTGCTCCGCCCTGCAACTTAAATTTTGTGTATCTTGAATAGACTCCCAATTCGTTAAAAACATCGTAACAAAAAGTAAAACATGACAGTATTAACCTTTTCGCTCTCAACTTATATTGCTCATCATTTTCATCATCGAGTTTTTCTATATATACATGCACTCGACCATGAGTAAATTTTTCTATTTCTCCATTAAAATGCTTTACTGCCTTCGTAATTCCTGCAAAAAATGTGTGCAAGCGATGTATGCTTCTTTTTACTTCATCATTTGCTTCTTCTTCACCCTGTATAATTTCATCCAAATTTTTAATATTAACATAGAAATGAATACCCTCTGACTTATTCATTTTTTCTGAACCTCTCCTTAAATTTTTTTGCGTGTTTTCACCTTACAACCCATAAAATACACCAGTGTTATTGCTTGTTATAATAATATCAGCTCCACAAAACAATCTAGAGCTGATATTATGTACATTTTCCGGATTTATCTCTTTTTTTCTCTTTGAGAAAGCGCACTACCAGCAACAAACTTGGTGTTATTACTTGTGCGTCTACTTCTCAGTAATTTAGAAGCCTTTGTGGCAACTTCACGGCTTGTAACTTTTTTGGCTATATCCTTCTCCCTCCTATACACCCGTATTTCGGCTTTCAATAATACTACAAAATAGCGTGACAAAAAGATTCCAAACGAATCTCATAAATCCACATTATCATAATCGTCTTCGTCTTGTGGAATGGTTAACAAAGTAGCAACTATACCTAGGTTTGCAAAGGGTACCGATTCTTCAATGATATAACTTAAATCGTATACACCATCACCAGAAATCCAACTTCCTGGCCTAACATTCTGGGATTCCTGCGGGATGCTCTTTCCAATAAAGAAATCATAGGCATATGTATCCTGTGATAAGTAGCCTGGGGCAACCTCATAACATCTACGAAACCTAGTAGATGTTATGCTCCATTTTACCTTGGAGCCCTCAGATAGAATTACAGCACAACAATCTATGTCATTTTGTTTCACGAGCCTTATAAGAGTTGATGTCAATGAAGTTCCATAACGAGCAGCCATTTCTTTGGCTAAATCCATATTCAGAGGATTTCGCTTAAGAATACTTTTAGCATGCTGGCTAGGAAAAAGCAGTTCGACCGCAAACTGGTTTGCTTCACTCTCATGACCCTTACCACTGAAAGAACCTTCGATGTCTTTTCCTGCACAATTATAAATATTTTTGTTGTGTCCCTTGATTAGATAATGACCCAGTTCATGAGCAATTGTAAAATTCCTTCTTGTTTTATAAGCTATATTTGCGTTAATAATAACCGCTGCTTTGTTATTCTTCCTGACAAGACATCCATCATAACCACTACTCTTACCTAAATCTTTCTCTCGATAAAGTAATCCTAATTCTTTCACTACCTCTTCAGCATCAACAGAATAAGTTAGATTTAATTTGCAAGAAAGTTGCCTCGCATACATCTCTGGTGATAGACGTGGCTCAAAGTTAAGCATTTTTTTTTACTCCTGATCTAATTCTTCTAAGACTTCCAATATCGCCTTTTGCGCTTTTTCATCGTCATCTTCACTTGCCTCTTGAGATTTACGAAATGAAACAGCAAAATCCAATAAAGGTTCTTCGCAAACTTTTCGAGTACTACTTTCTCTAGTTATACAATTCATAAATTTATCATAACTATCCTTGCTTACTTCCACAGGCTCATCCTTAAACATATATTCGATTAACTCACCTTCTAGATCTGCCATATCCAAGAAAAGATCAGAACACTCAGCAAGATAGTCAATCATATAGTCTAAAAGAGCGCATGTTTCATCGTCATACTTATCAGCCAAATCGTCTTCTTTGGAAAGCTCATCTTCTTGGCAATCCATCCGAACTTCTTCTAAAAACGTTTTAAGATTCACACTTATCCCTCCTCCATTAATTAAATATATCTCTCTTAATTTCCCAACCATGACCTGATATGTTTTTTTATAATCAGGTAATGGGGAGGAGAACGGAGCACACCTCCCCAAAATCTTATTTTCTAAATCTCTATTCCTTCTTTTCCAATCTCTATTAGAATCTTAGCTCTTATTCTTTTTCGTATTTGCCTTAGTGAATCAACCTTAACGCCTATCAATTCTGCCTTTTCATCATTTGAAAGATACTGTCTTGTGAGAATAAGCCATCTGCCTCTATCTTTTTTGCTGAGACGCTCGTTAATGATTCTTTTTACCATCTCCAGCTTATGTTTATCAAGACAGTTCTCTGCTTCATTAATATCATGAATGTCATACCTACAAACTACAGTTTTTTCTAAAGGTAAGAGCTTCTTCCTTCTACTTATGAAATCCACTGCCTTATTCGAAGCTATTCTATATAGCCATGACAGCAAGGGATCACCTGATCTCGCTCTATCTATTTTGAATGTTTTAATAGTTTCAGGCAAATCCATAAAAATATTGTGTGCAAGATCTTCTGCTTCATCTGAATATGTTCCCAGTTTTTTTTATTAGGAATTTAACTATTTTCTTATAATAGATTCTGTAAACTTTTTCCCATACCGATACATCCTTTATCTTTAAACCCTCAACAACTTTTACCAATGTCAAACCAAGCTCACTCTCCTGTAAAATCTTTTTTCATAATGGACATCAATTTAATGCACCTCCAAGTACTTCGACTATGGTTCAATAATATTACAATCGTCCGTGACAATTTAATAGTTTATATAGCTTCTGCTATGAATAACAGCGTCCGGTCTCCCCCCTCAGCACCAACGGAATATTATAAAAAGACAAAACGCTTTGTTTTTCCCATAAAAATAAAAACAACACCACAATTTGTGTCCAGGCTACTAAAACCTGACATCATCCATGGTACCTAGTAGCCTGGGGAAAAGACAACTGGTATCAGTTGGTCATTACCAAATCATCAAAAAAGGGCTCCAATCCGGTGCCCTTTACACACGGTGGTTGCCTTATTTACTCGAAAAATTATCACTTTCATGTTTTTTTACCATACCTTCTCTCCCTTCAAATAAATTATTGAAAAGAAATAGGTTTTCTGCATGTATTATTAAATAGAGAAAATCTATTTTTATAGGTTCTAATATAGTGATGACATTATGAGGGGTAATAAAAATACAATTATAGCTTAGCATATAATACCTGGGGTGCCAAAATTCGTATTGTCCTCTTCGCGGGCTAATATTGACATTATTTGATATTAAAAACACTTATTCAAGCGCTATCCAACTTTTTCTGCCGATAACACCATGTTTATGACAAAATTGATTTTGCACGTTCTAAAACATGCAAATAGAAATCCGGTACGATAAGTTTATATAAACCGATTGATTTAATCCCCGAAACAATAGGAAGCAAAGGCAACCACCAGTATTTTCTTACGTCAGATGCAATATTTTTCGGGAGAAAGCCATTGTTCTCCAGCTTGCCTTTGTTCTTATTGTTTTCTTATAAACAAATGTGATATTGATAAAATAGTTAAACCTGCCATCCAATCCTAGTTAAGCATAGCAATCCGTTATACCGATCGGAATATTACTTCTTAATTGATTTTTTTTGTTTTTTCATTTAAATGCTCCATTTCCACTTAGAAATTCCTGCATCATCAACCCAATCCCCACCAGAGGGATATGGTAAGACATATAGGACTTCACCCTACGCTTTCTATTAACGGTGAGCCAGTAATCAAATAGATCAGATTCAAAAGATCAGGGTGCTGGTATTCGACAAAAGTTGGGTGTTACACGGTACCGTTGCGAGGGGGCGCTTTTCCCCCCGAGCTTGCTAGCCGGCTGTCTCCGCGTAACAAGTTAATGGTAGCAAACAAAAATCTCCTTGCTGGACGATTGTCTATTCCCGTTCTCTTCTCATTACAAGGCTGGGTGTCTCCAAGATTATCTAAAGTCGACACGATTTATTTCGCCTCAGATAAACCCGTGATTGCATACTAAAAACCATGATTGTTCTGGTAATAAACATTATGTTATAAAAGAACCCCGCGGACTTCCTTGGCAGAGGTTCTCTTAAGTTCACAGTTCATATTTTCACGTTTTGCTAGTATTCGACAAAATACGGGTGGTACACGGTCAATGTCATCAAGTTAATATGTTATTTAGTGGAATTGACTTGGAGTAAATAATTTTCAAAAACCCCTTGACATTTGAAAAATCGCCTAACAATCGAAAGAACACAGTTTTTATTGTGTACCTTACATTTGTTAGGTGATAAAATTGAAACTATCTAGGTGTTTTAACAGGCTTATTGAGGAGAATCAACAGCTTCTTAATGACTATTTGTTCAAGTGCTCAAGCCGCATAAAGCCAAGTCATTTTTCAAGGAAGTCTAAAATGGGATTTAAAGAAACCATGCTCTTTATTATGAATATGGTAAGAAAATCGTTACAATTACAAGTTGAGCTGAATAGTTTTTATGAGAACGTATTGAAGACTGACACTACAGTATCAAAGCAAGCTTATTGTGAAAGCTCGGCAAAAGAATTTGATCCTAAAGCCTTTTAATAAGAGTTGAATGAACTCAGTAAACAAGGTTTGTAATACGAGCAATGTAGACGAATTTGAAAATTA
>NZ_CDRZ01000290.1 GCF_000946815.1 Syntrophaceticus schinkii
GCAGGATCCAAGGGCAGTTCTCTTTGTATGAGGGGGTTCATTCAATTAACAGGGACAGCAGTGGCAGATAATCTAGCAGTAACCCTATCTCTGCTTCACCTATAGAGGCAGTAATTCCGATAACAGGAGGGTTTTGATGATTTTAGAGCGCATTGTTGAGGCCAAAAGGGAAGAGGTATCCACAGCAAAGAGCCGCTGTCCTCTGTCGGATTTAAAGATGCGGATTGATGCTCCGCCGGCCAGGGGCTTTATCGGTGCTGTGCGGAGGGATGATCTGATACAGCAGAATGAAGGGGTTTCTCCGGATAAACCAGATAAAGCGGTGGGGCCGGCAGCCAGAATTTCATCTACCTGTGACTTCTATGGGAGGATGCGGTGGGATGCGGTAGAGCGTGATGAAACGGTGAAACGGAAGCAGGAGCGGGGTGCAAGGAGGTCGGAAAAGGGTCATCCCGTCAGCTTTAAAGGGCAATCTCCAGGGAAGAAGCAGGGTGATGATGGGTCTGAAAGTTTAGGGACAGACAGCAGGATGGATGCGGGAACATGTGTGGGAACGGGTGTGGTGAAAGGCATCAAGTTGATCGCCGAGATTAAAAAAGCATCCCCCAGCCGCGGCCTTATCTGCCGTGCTTTTAACCCGCGCCAGATCGCCTGCCTTTACCAGGAGGCCGGGGCCAGTGCCATTTCCGTGCTTACAGATGAGCGGTTTTTTCAGGGGCATCCGGATTTTCTCAAGGTTGTGAAAGAGGTGACCTCACTCCCCCTGCTGCGAAAGGATTTTATCATCGATGAATACCAGATCTACCAGTCACGCTTGCTGGGGGCGGATGCTGTTCTGCTGATCGCTGCCATTTTGGGGCGGCAGCAGTTGGTGGAATATATCTGCTATGTGAAAGAACTGGGAATGGCCGCTTTGGTGGAAGTGCACACCCATGATGAGCTGTGCAGGGTATTGGAAACAGAGGCACTCCTGGTGGGGATCAATAACCGCAACCTCCATACCTTTCAGGTGGATCTGGGTGTTACCTATCAATTGATTTCAGCAGTGCCGAAGGAGAGAGTCGTTGTCAGTGAAAGCGGTATCTGCAGTAGAGAAGATGTGATTGGGTTGGCTGAGGCGGGTGTTGATGCTGTGCTGGTAGGGGAAGCACTGATGGGTGCCCGGGGATATCAGGGCCGCGGTGGCAGAACTGCTGGGAGTTCCCAGATGATAGCCCTGAATCTTCGGAATTGGCCGCCATATCAAGCTGTGGCGGGAGAGTTGCCGGGAGCCTGGGATGGATAAGCGCGTAAGTAAATTACTCAAGCCTGACCCCAATATTGAGAGGAGGATGGAGCATGGAATTACCGGATAGCAGAGGGCATTTTGGGAATTTTGGTGGGCAGTTTGTTCCGGAGACATTGATGCCGGCTCTGGAGGAGCTGACACTGGCGTATGGTGAGGCGAGAATCGATGTGGCCTTTAAGGAGGAGCTGCAGTATTATCTGCGGGATTATGTAGGGAGGCCGACCCCCCTTTATTTTGCGGAAAGGCTGACACGCCATCTGGGTGGGGCGAAGGTTTATTTAAAACGCGAGGATTTAAACCATACCGGGGCACATAAGATCAACAACACTATGGGGCAGATCATTCTTGCGCGGCGGATGGGGAAAAAGCGGGTGGTTGCTGAAACCGGAGCGGGCCAGCATGGTGTGGCCACTGCCACCGCCGCGGCGATGTTTGGTCTGGAGTGTGCCGTCTACATGGGGGAGGAGGATATCCGCCGCCAGGAGCTGAACGTCTATCGCATGCGGCTGCTGGGGGCGACGGTGGTGTCTGTGACCAGCGGCAGCAGGACATTGAAGGATGCTATGAATGAGGCGATCCGCGACTGGGTGACCAATGTGGAAAACACATACTACCTGCTGGGCTCTGTAGGGGGGCCACACCCTTACCCGATGATCGTCAGGGATTTTCAGGCGGTGATCGGGAGGGAAACAAGGGAGCAGATTTTAAAAGCTGAGGGACGACTTCCCCGCTGTTTGGTGGCTTGTGTGGGCGGGGGAAGCAATGCCATGGGGCTCTTTTACCCCTTTCTTGATGATGCTGTAGAGTTGCTTGGGGTGGAGGCCGCTGGGCGCGGTCTGGAAACCGGGGAGCATTCGGCGACACTGAATGCCGGGCGCACAGGTGTCCTGCACGGTGCTTTAAGCTACCTGCTCCAGGATGAGCACGGGCAGGTGCTCACTGCACACTCTATCGCGGCGGGTTTGGATTACCCGGGAGTTGGCCCTGAGCACAGCTATCTAAAAGAAACAGGACGGGCAAAATATACAACGGTTACGGACCGGGAGGCCCTGGATGCCTTTCAGCTTCTTTCCCGTTTAGAGGGGATCATCCCGGCCCTGGAGAGCGCTCATGCTGTTGCTGCTGTTGTCAAAATGGCATCTGCCATGGGGAAGGAAGATGTCATTGTGATCAACCTCTCCGGGCGTGGGGACAAGGATGTGCCTGCGGTTTCTCAGGTGTTAGCCCAACAGGAAAACGGGGGTGTGAGATAAGATGAAGGTGGAGAAAGAAGTGGACACAAATCGTGTTGAGGCCAGACTAAGAAAACTGAACGAAAATGGGGAGAAGGGTTTATTTGCCTTCATAACTGCAGGGGATCCGGATCTGGAAACAACATTTAAGCTGGTCCTCTCCATGGAAAGGGCGGGGGTGGACCTTGTGGAACTGGGGGTTCCCTTTTCTGACCCTATGGCTGATGGGCCGGTGATCCAGAGGGCTTCTCTGCGGTCTCTGGCCGCGGGCACAAATTTGAAAGGAATCCTGGATCTGGTGCGGCGCCTGCGTTCACATACAGAAATCCCTCTTTTATTGATGACCTACTACAACCCGGTGCTCCAGTACGGCTTGGAGCGTTTCGCTGTGGATGCCGCTGAAGTGGGGGTCGATGGGGTCATTGTTCCCGACCTCCCTTTAGAGGAGAGCGCACCTCTACTTCAGGAGCTGAAAGAGGAGGGGCAGCATTTTATCTACCTGGTGGCACCGACAACCACACCAAAGCGATTGGAGAAAATTTCAGGGGCCGCGCAGGGGTTCATCTATTGTGTCTCCCTTACCGGGGTAACAGGGATGAGAGAGGGCATTTCGCCAGATATAAAAGAGTTCATGCAGGGGGTGAGAAGACATTGCAGCCTGCCCCTGGCTTGTTGGTTTCGGCCAGTCTCCCAACCCCAGGCAGGCCGCCATCATAGCAGAGGCCGCAGACTCAGTGATCGTGGGCAGCGCCACTTGTCAGCCTTGTTAGACAGC
>NZ_CDRZ01000291.1 GCF_000946815.1 Syntrophaceticus schinkii
CTGTAAGCAGAGGTTAATCTTTTCCTGTAAAGTAGATGCCTACTCTACAGTATATCCGGTATTAGCACCGGTTTCCCAGTGTTATCCCAGTCTTACAGGCAGGTTATCCACGCGTTACTCACCCGTCCGCCACTAAGTTTGCAGGAAAGCAAGCTTCCCCGCATCCTCCGTTCGACTTGCATGTGTTAAGCACGCCGCCAGCGTTCGTCCTGAGCCAGGATCAAACTCTCCGTTAAGTTCTTTTAAACGCTGACCTCACACGACTGTTCAGTTTTCAAAGACCTGCCGCTGTCACCGGATTCTACCGGCGGCAACGTTTTCTATCTTAGCACGCACTTCTGTGTGTGTCAAGAACATTTTTCGAGTTTTTTTTGCGGTACTCGTGAGAGTACTGTTTATCCTTCTACCTCGGTGACAGTCACCTGACGGACGTCTATCTTAGCACGCTCGTTTGGGCGTGTCAATAACTTTTATCGAGTTTTTTTTTCGCCGCTTGTGCGAGTATCTGTCTGTTGGTGCTCCTCACTTGCAGCTCTCTTTCGCAAACACGGTAACAGTCACCTGACGTCACCCTTGCTGTCTGCAGGGACAGCGTTGTCTATATTAGCACGCACCTTTTGGTGTGTCAAGAACTTTTTTTCGGCTTTTTTCACCTTTGGAAGTGCTAGCCGATCTTGCATTAATAATATACCACTATACCTTCCTTTAATGCAATAATAAATACAAAATAAATCAATTCTAAAACCCCTTGGGATGCAATCTTACATACGTGTCAGGTACCTGCCCAACAATTATTGTATCAGTCACCGGAACCTGGGTGCTGACCTTGACCTGTGATGTAATCAGCGGCACTACCACTTTCACCTGACTTTGAATGTTCAGGTAGAGACGGTGGCGTGTTTGGTTAATCCCTGCCTCCTCAAATTGATCTGTAACAGTTGTCTGCACCGTACCGATAGGGTGAATTGAAACCTTAATATGAGGCCCATAGTTAGCCAGCAGTTGGCTCCCCAGCACCTGTCCCAAGGGAATCGAAAACTTCTCATTTGCTAGATCCTTTAAGGCATCATTAATCGATAACGTGGTATCTGAGGCCAGTTGGTTGATGCGAACAATATTAGGCTGCATCAAAACAACCCGCCCCTGTGAGTCTTTTTGGACAACAACCAGGTCATGGTAATTAACAGAATCAGCTATCTTGTATTTTACCGCGTTATTTACAGCTTCTGTTGCAATCTGGCGAGCTTTGGCCTCCCCTATCTCCTTGATGGTAGGTTTTAGATTACGCTCAACAATAAACAGCATAAATAGAAAAACTAATGCTGCTATTCCCAGAGCAACTAATGCCATGCTCAGTCTTGGTACCCGGCGGCAGTAGAAAAAGTGTACCCGCCGAAACAGTGCCGCCACCCCCTCCAGAAGCAATACCTTATATTATATGATTACGTCCTGGAAAGGGTGCTCATCCCTTTATTTAAATTATTATGCGTGCAAACTTTCTCTTGCCAACCTGAATGATCATTCCGCTGTACACCACAACACGGCATTCAGGATCAGTTACTTTTTCACCATCGATCCTAACTGCACCCTGGGCAACGAAACGCTTGCCTGCTGAGGTGCTCTTACTCAGACCGGCTTCAGCCAGCAGTTTTGGAAGCCAGATGGTACCGTCAGGGGAAATTTCCTCTGTGGAAAGTCGGACCTCAGGAAGATCATCTGGTAGTTTGCCCTTTTGGAAAACAGCAACAAACTCCTTTTCGGCATCGAGTGCGGCTTCATTCCCATAAAACATAGTAACAAGCTCGCGAGCCAGGTTCATTTTGGCATCCCGCGGGTGAAGAGATCCACTGGTTAAAGCATCTTGAATCTTCTTGACTTCTTCATTGGAAACGGGTGTAACAAGCTGATAATATCTTACAATAAGTTCATCGGTGATCGACATAGTCTTACCGTAGATTTCCTTGGGGGGTTCTGAAATGCCGATGTAGTTGCCCAGACTCTTGCTCATTTTCTGGACACCGTCAAGCCCCTCCAGGATAGGCATCGTAATCGCCACCTGGGGTTCCTGGTCAAACTCACGCTGCAGATCACGCCCCACCATCAGATTGAACTTCTGGTCAGTACCACCCAGCTCTATATCTGCTTTTAACACTACAGAATCATAGCCCTGCATCAGAGGGTAGAGGAATTCATGAATCCCAATCGGTATGCCTTCTTGATACCGGCGTTCAAAGTCATCCCGTTCCAGCATTCTGGCAACTGTATACTTCGCAGCTAGAGTGATCACATCAGAGAAAGAAAGCGCTCCCAGCCAGGTGCTGTTGTAAACAAGCCGCGCTCGTTTCAGATCAAGAATTTTGCCAACCTGATCCTTATATGTGGCAACATTTCTCTGGATTTCTTCATCTGTCAGCTGTCTGCGTGTTTCTGACCGCCCTGATGGATCACCGATGCGTCCCGTAAAATCTCCTAAAATAAGGACCACATCATGTCCCAACTCCTGGAGTTGGCGCATCTTATGAAGAACAACCGTATGTCCCAGGTGAATATCGGGAGCGGTGGGATCCATACCCAGTTTAACCTTAAGCGGCCTGTCCTCTTTGATCGACCGCTCAAGCTTTTTTACCAGTTCATCTTCTGGAATGATTTCAGCGATGCCCCGTTTGATGATCTCCAACTGTTTGTCAATGTCTTTGACCAATTGTGACAATTCTAAATCCTCCCCATCTGACTTGATTATCTTCAGTCTAAAATATCATTCTTCTCCTTTACTTACAAGTGGATAGGAGAATCGGGGATCGGAGAATCGGAGGGACGGTTCTCTTGATCCATTACGCGTGCAAGGGGGACTGTCCCCGGTGCACGCAAAGTAAAAAAGCAAGCCTGGCAAAATAGATGTCGGAAGCCAGAAGTCGGAGGTGGGAAAAAAGACGGAAACTTACCACTTTAAAGCAATAAAGCAAGCCTGGCCCCGAAATTAAAGATTAGCCTCCAGAATATTAACCAGGTCGGAATAAACAGCAGTCCTCGGGTTTGCTGCTAGAGAGCCGGAGGGAAGAGCTGATTCTGCAAGACCCGGAATATCTTCCTCTTGCAGCCCTACATCTCCCAGCTTTGCAGGTATCTGCAGTCGTTTCTGCAGCATCCGCACAAAATGCACCAGCCGTTCAGCAGCATCCAAGGAACTGGCATCTTTGTTCGCAAGGTGCAGTTCTTTGGCCACCCGCGCATACTTTTCAGCGACAGCGGTCAGGTTGAACTCCATGATTTGAGGGAGCAGAACAGCACAAACCAACCCGTGTGCAAGATGATAGCGCATCCCAACCGGGTGGGCGAGGGCATGTACAGCACCTACCCGCGCATTATTTAATGCAATACCGGCCATCAAACTCCCCAGTGCTACCTGCTGGCGTGCTTCCTTGTCACTGCCTTTGTTATATGCTGAATAGAGGTTACGGCAGATGAGAATCACCGCCTCCAGAGCCAAACCATCGGTCAACGGATACGACCAACGTGAAGTATATGCTTCCAGGGCATGGGTCAGGGCATCCATCCCGGATTGGGCAGTAATATGGCGCGGCATGGTCATTGTCAAAACAGGATCAACCACGGCTGTGCTCGCCAGCCAAGAATCCCACCTGATGCTCTGTTTCCTTCCGCTATCAGGATCACTCAAGACGGCGTTTTTCGTCACCTCTGCTCCGCTACCTGAGGTTGTGGGCACTGCTATCCAGGGAAGACCAGGCAACTTGAGCTCTTTTCCTTCAAAATACTCCTTGACCGTACCATCACCGTAATACAGCCCGGCAGTGGCTTTGGCCACATCCAGAACACTTCCTCCACCCACCCCAACAACCAGATCTACCTCATATTCACGGGCTATTTTTAAGCTTTCCTCAACACTTTCCAGGGTGGGTTCCGGAGCAATTCCTCCACAGTATACAATCTCCCGGTCTGTGGACTCCAGGGGGGCAATCACCCGCTCGATCATCCCACTTGTCTGAAGTGATCCTTTTCCCATGCATAACAGCAGCTTTTTCCCGAAAATCCTCGCTTCCTCGCCCAGCCGTCCAGCACAGCCAGGCCCAAAGATGATCCGCTGCGGCACCAAAAAATCAAAAAGCAATCAACACACCTCACAATAAGTTAACGGTAAATGTTGCCAACGATAACAACGCCTGACACCAGTTTTTTGTTTAGCGGCGATTAATGGGCTAACGGTGACAGGCATCGGCTTACCCCGGGGTAACAGGCACTGGCTTTCGACATGCAGTTAGTTTGGATGGACCAAGACAAACGGTGACAGGCGCCGGCTTTCCGGTAAACAGTGACAGACACCTTCCGACTGATCAGCATTTTTGAAACTGCTTTCCCTCACGCCGGCAGAGAATTTCGGTTATATGTCGCCCAGAGTATAGACAGCCTGGCACACTGGCACCAACAACCCACTGTCCGGCCATATAGAAGTTCTTTAACCCTGGCAGTGTCCTCTCCATCACAGTAGTCATTAATTCCGGTGTGTACAACCAGGCCATAGATGCCCCCTGATGATTCCGGGTATAGCGCCAGGTGGTATACGGTGTAGCCACATCGGTCACTTCCACCTGTGAAGAGATGCCGGGGTATAACTTTTCCAGTACATTCAATACTTCCCCGGCGATCCGTTCCTTTTCTGTTTTATAAAGCAAGTGGTCTTCTTTTCGCAAGTTATGCCAATAGTCCCATTCTGTTTCAAACTCTACCTGAACCACAGTTTTCCCAGGCGAAGCAGATTTAGAACTGTAATTAAAGATTCGGAGAAAAACCCTGTCTACATTGTGGCCACCTACAGCCAGGGAACGGTCTAAAAAAATGGTGTTAAATGGTGGTGTTTCGGGAAACTCACGGGCAACCCCGAAACTGACCATAATAGATGGACTGCACAATTTCCATTCAGTATAGCGTTTCTTGATTTTATCGTTCAGGTAACGCCCACCCAGCAGCTTAAAGATAGTGCTGTAGCCATCAGCAGCAGAAACAATTATATCGGCGCGGTATTCTCTGCCATCTGCCAGGCGCACACCGACAGCTCGGTTTTCTTCAACAAGGATCTCCTCAACTGCAGCATTATAAATCACCTGCCCACCTAAATCCTGATAGCGCTGCTCAATAGACATGGCAAAATCCAGTGAACCGCTCTCGAGCAGCCCCAGACGCCCTTCTGCACACATTCCCAGGATCATCATGACAAACCAGACAGGCACCTCCGGCATAAACAGATACTGAATTACCTGCCCTAAAGTTGGATGGTGCAAATCCTGGGCATATTTCGCAGCAGATTTAGCGTATTTTCCGGTAAAATACCTGAACAGCTTGCGCATACCCCATAACTGCCTTAACCCCTCCCAGCGGTCGCTCAGCTCAGGCGGTCTGGCATAATCCATGCCATCCATGCCATCCCTCTGCATGGCTCGGGCACCTGCCAGCAGGGATGCTATTTCCCGGGCGTCTTCCGGAAACAGTGCTTTTAAATCAGCATCAACACGGTCTAAATCACCACTGATATCTATTATCTTTCCGGTGGGTTGATCATAAAAACGACCGTAGACATTCAGATCTACAAACGGATTTTTCTGAGCTGCGCCCAATTCACGATAAAGCTCGTAAGTTGGCTGGCCTGGTTTATGATCCATGATAAAGTGTATACCGCCATCTATGATGTAGTCTTTTCTTTTCCAGGCTGTCGCTACTCCACCAGGCTTGTTATGCAATTCAAAGATCCTGGTGTGATAGTTGTTCATCTGGCAGTAACAACCGGCAGCCAATCCAGCCAACCCCGCACCGATGATCAACACGGATTTTTTCGACACAATCCGGCCCCCTTCCCCTATCAATAACCAATTAGAACTGCAGGCCGATTATTTCCCATCCAAAGACCCACAGTTCTAATCTATTATATATCACAAATTGGTGCTCAGATAGACCCCATGCTGCCCTGCAGTTGAAGATCACGGAAACATTCTCATGATCTCTTTTTTTTCAACGAGATAACGGTGGAAGGGAATCAGAGGTGAGGTGACGGAGACAGCCACAGTCACGTGGTTGGATGCACACTGTAAATGTGAAAGATGTGTTTATGACTCATGCGTCAGTCCAGACAGCCCGGGCGGCACCGGCAGATGATAAAGACAGAAGCCAGTTATGTAATGTTGCGAATGCAGCGGAAGAGGGGTGACAATAGAACCGTCTCCCTGTCACCCCCCTTACACGCAGAAATGCACCGGGAACCGTCCCCCCCGCATCCCGGGAACCGTCCCCCCCGCACGCGCCTGTCGCCTGTTCTTTTTATTGGCGCGGTGTTCCGGCATATCTGATTCTTAAGGACTCAGACAGTTCCCGGTCAACACTCACCAAATCATCGCGATTTATTTCTTTCAGAGCAGTCTTGCCCAACGCCTGTACTGCCAACCGCATTTCTGCAATACAGGACTGAAGAAAATTGGCAAGACACTGTGCCGCCCGGTCCACATCCAGCTCATCCTTTAAAGTGCCGTCATAGAGAATCAGCTGAGGTGGAGTTGTTTGGGGTAGGGGTTTGATCACTTGTGTTTGCAGTGCAGCGGTAATAGCTATCGACCCGATATAAACTGCATCTGCGCCAAGTGCCAAAGCCTTCAAAAAATGACCGGGGGTTTTCATCCTGCCGGAAGCAATGACAGTGAAGCGGTCGCGCAGGTTATTGTACTCAAGCCACTGAATCGCCCGAGGAAGGCAGTAAAGCAGAGGAAGCCCCAGATTATCTTCCAGTGTCGGAGGCGCACCTGCTGTACCCCCACCAAATCCATCGATCACAATAAAATCAGCACCGGTTTTGGAGATCACTCCCAATTCATATTCAATATAGTCGGAACCCGCAATTTTTACACCAACAGGGACATCATACTCTGATTTTAGCCCATTGATCAGATTGATGATATCTTCCGGTGAAGCTGTCCCAGGCATCCTGGAATGAATAACGGCATCCTGGCCCTTTTCCAAATTCCAAAGTTTCTTCAATTCCGGACCAATCTTCTCGGTCTTGATGGTCTCGGTGATTCCACCACCCCAGGCCGCCTGCCCGAATTGAACTTCAATGGCATCCACCAGTTTGAGCTGCTCCGGGGTATTCAGCCACCCGCCGCGGTTGTACTGCCCGATGAGATGTTTTGCAGTTTTTCGTTCCTCATCTGTAACTGCAGATTCACCGGTGTTGGTTGCTGTGCCTGCCTGAGTTGCCCCCTTGGCCAGGGCAACTTTAAAGGGAAGGCTTACTGAAGCACCGTACGACATGCCGGTTATTAAAATAGGGATATCCAAATTGAGCGGTTTGCCAGCCCTGGGACCAATAACAGTCTGTGTGTTGATCTGGTTGGAATCTTCGGATGGCAGTTGAAATAACTGTTTCGGGTTGAGCAAAACCTTTTCCCAGGGATCGAGATTGATTGGACTGCCCAAGGGCCTTTCCAGTTCCTTCCCGGTCTCGGCTCTCATTCCGGCCTCAACGATCGCCCTTGGTGTAAGCTTTTCTGCAGCGGTCATAGCGACAAAGGGATTATCTGCATACTTTGCTGTGAGCATCTTTTCCATGGCGTCATCCATTAACGGATCAGCCATTTTTGACAACATCCAGTTCAGCATTCAGGTACCTCCTTGAATTAAATCATTAGTGGTTGCCTCCTTATCTCCAATAGTGTCCAAGATTACAAAGAATTATTTAATTATTTATAATCACGGTAAATACCACTTATCTTATATGTACTTAAAGGGGTCAGTTTTCACCCGTGAAACCACTACTGTAAGTTCCTCCCCAGCTTCTTTTGCTTTTTCCTTAATATAATCGGCCAGCACAGGAATAACCACCTGCTCTGTCCCGTAGTGTCCTGCATCGACCACGGCAATCCCCTGGTCCAGGGCATCCAACGCCCCATGGTGCCGGACATCACCGGTCATATAAACATCAGCACCAGACTTTATAGCATGCTCAAGGAACATCATGGCACTCCCACCACACAGGGCAACTTTTGAGACCCTCCTATCCGGATCCCCTGTGACCTTCACCACTTCCAACTCCAGGCAGTCTTTCACCTTCCGCGCAAAATCAGCAAGTGTCAGCGGTTCTGGAAGTTTCCCCTACCCTGCCCAACCCCACTTTTTCCCCCTTATTTTTCAGGGGATAGATGTCATAAGCCACCTCTTCATAGGGATGAGCAGATATCATCCCTTCCAAGACTCTGTTCAGCTTTTTCTGGGGGACGATGGTTTCAATCCTAAATTCAGAAGCCTTCTCCAATTGCCCGGTCTCCCCGATAAAATGACTTGTGCCTTCAAGGGGACGGAAGGTCCCGGTTCCCTTCAATTGAAAGGTGCAGTCTGAGTATTTACCTATCCACCCCGCTCCCTGTGAGCACATGGCCTCTCGCACCTTGTCCTCATAACCCACGGGAACAAAAACGACAACCTTGTACAGGTCCTCTTCTCCTGTGGGAAGCAGCAGATCTAGATCCACAAGCCCCAACCGGTCAGCGAGGATGTCATTGATCCCCCCAGGAGCGGCATCCAAATTGGTGTGGGCAGCATATAAGGCGATTCCCTCCTGAATCAACCGGTAGACATGGGATGCAGGATAGAGATCTGATCTCAAGTAAGGAAGGGGGTCACGGTAAAGGGGGTGGTGAGCAACAATCAACCGGGCGTTTTCATTGACTGCTTCTCTGATCACATCCCCAGTGACATCAAGTGTTACCAGCACCTTTTGTACCTCATCTGAGGGTGAACCCACCAGGAGCCCTATTCGGTCCCAATCTGCTGCCAGATCGGGATCAGCCCATTCTTCAATCCATTCAAATATCTTTTGACATTTAACTGACATTATCTATAACCCTCCTGAACAACAAAATCTTACGCCGCCATTCCTGGCGCATCTTTCTGGCAGCAGGAGTTTTGGCATGGCGCAGTGATATCAATTATATTTTTCGCAAGTTTAATTTTCTCCTGAAGAAAATGGTATCAGGGAGGGGGTGTTTTTTTTTTCTAGGAGACACGGCCCTATTTCCAGCAATTCCATTTCCCTTCTGCTTAGCTTTTTATCAATATCGTTCACTTTAGGACCAGGTGAGGGTTCAGAAACAATTATTTCATAATAATTATCATGTTCCAGTACCAGTTCCTCATCAACGATTTGCCAGTGATGATCAAACAACCATCTCCGCACCATACCTGCTCCACCTTGGGGCTGTAAAATTATCCGAACCACACCATCCGGCACAGCATGTGATCCTTCTAAGATCTCTATTATTTTTACGCCCCCCATTCCAGCGATAATGACCACATCCGCTTCTCCGGGGTTGATTGACTCCAGACCGTTCCCCTGCCTTATCTCTATGCTTTTTTCTAATTTATAAAGATAAACATTGGCTCTTGCAGAGCTGAGTGGGCCAGTAGAGAGATCAGAGGCAATCACCTGGGATGATATGCCCTCAAGTACCAAATAAATAGACAGCAGTGCATGATCTGTCCCGATATCGGCCACAACATGTCCCCGCGGTACAAAACCGGCAATCTTGGTTAGCCTTTCAGACAGCTTCGATTTGATCATCCCCTTTATGAATCCGGAGGAGATAAAACATTTGCATCAGTGTTTCCTGGCAAAAGAGTTAGGAGCGAAAATCTGCTTGAACCTGTGTGCCAATACCTCCACGCGGCCGGAAATCCGCTTTCACAGTAAGAGAAACAGGGTTCAAAAGCTGGACCAGGTCTTCCTTCACCCGGCTCACCACATGTTCCTGCAAAATCCCCACATTTCGA
Organism: Syntrophaceticus schinkii; assembly: GCF_000946815.1. Taxonomy (GTDB): domain Bacteria; phylum Bacillota; class DSM-12270; order Thermacetogeniales; family Thermacetogeniaceae; genus Syntrophaceticus; species Syntrophaceticus schinkii. The sequence continues at coordinate 9,823 of NZ_CDRZ01000291.1, forward strand.
AAGGAATTGAGGTAATACTTCAAAGACTTGAGTTCTACAAGCTTCTCACGGGGAATGTAACTGATCGTCAGTTCCCCGAAATCGGGCAGCCCTGTCCAGGGACATACAGAGGTGAACTCCGGGTAAACATAAGCCACTTCTGTGTCACTGCCCGGGTATTCGAAAGGTATAGCTTCCAGCACCTCTGTTGCAATTGCTTCATATGTATCCATATCCCAACGCATTAAATCCTTCTCTTTTTCTTGGTTCATTTACTGTTTCCCCTTTATAAAGTAGTTAATTCACCCTGGCATAAAACAAGTGGCCTGCTATCCTTACAATAGTCAGCAGCAACGACTTCCCCAATAAAAATGGTATGATCGCCGGAAACCAAACTCTGTACAAGCTTACATTCAAGGTTTGCCAAAGCACCTTTGAGCCTGGGTACCGCGATAACTTCACCTGGATCTGTTGCCAGATCCAGTTCCTTAATCTTGTCTAGATCACGGCCGGATCTTGTGCCACAGAAATAGACCGTTGCTTCTTCACCCTCCCCCATAATCGTCACCATAAACTCACTTGATTTGACAATCATATCATGAATATAACGCTGAGGAGCAATGGAAACCATCACTTGCAGGGGTGTCCATGATGCCTGGTTGATCCAGGCAACAGTGGTGATATTATGCTTGTCTCCATCCCTGGCACCAATCAATGCTACCGGCATAGGTAAAAGATGTAAGGCCTGGCGCATCTGATCTCTAGTCAAATAACACCCTCCTAAAAAGCTTTCCATTCCATTTTAATACATGAACAGATAAGATCAAGTATATATAAACCACAATTTAAGGGATACCACCTTTTAGACGGAGGGATCACAGACCCCATCCCGGTTCGCCAGGCTATTGCCGATGGCTGTCAAAAGACTGTGATTGTTTTAACCCGCAACCGCGGTTATCAAAAGGAGCCTGTAAGTCATCCGCTGCGTCTATTGTTAGAAAAAAAATACCGGGAATACCCCGGTCTTATTAAAGCCATGCTCAACAGGTATATGATTTATAATGAAACTTTGGATTATATCGATGAATCAGAACAGAAAGGGCAAACTGTAGTGATTAGACCGTCGAGAAAACTTGAAGTTGACCGCTTTGAGAAGAATGCAGAAAAACTCACAGCCCTTTATAACCAAGGTTTTGAGGACGCCAATATGGCTTATGATAGAATCAAAAGCATCAACGAGGGATAAATTATTAGCAGTTTTTTATAAGAGCTCAAGTAGTTCGCTGATATTATGTTTTAGTTCAGGAATTTCTTTGTGGACGATACCCCATACTATTTCAAGATCTATACCAAAATATTCATGAATAAGAATATCCCTTAACCCGGCGATCTTTCGCCATTTGACAGCTGGTTTTAGTTCTCTTATTTCTACAGGAATCTTTTTTACTGCCTCGCCAATAATTTCCAAGTTGCGAACTACCGCGTCTTGAGCCATTTGGTGATTACGGAAATCATTTTCAGTCATCTTTTCGGTATATCGTTCAATTTTACTTATAGCATTATAAATATCCTGAATGTAGACACTATACTCCCTGTGCAAAAATAACGCTCCCTTCTATATGATCTTTTAAAGCCGGTTTTACCGCCTCTGCTATCACTAAATCTATAGGTTTTTCCAACAAATCTTCTAGAAAGAACTTTAATCCCATATAATTGTCAAAAGTCTTTTTACCAGGCATAAATACTACCAGTAAATCAATATCACTCTTTTTAGATTGTTCATTCAGAGCAAAAGAACCAAATAACCCAATCTTTTCGACCCCATAGCTTTTTATCTGGTTCATATTTATTTCCAATCTGGATAGAATAATTTCGGCATCAAGCATTGCAAATTCCCCCTATAATTTTTAACCAAGCCAGGTTTTCATTTGTTTATATACTACCATATTTGTCCAATAAATAAAAGTTACCGGCAGATATATTAACAGCTTAAACACATCCACCAGTACAATAACAAAGAAATCATAGGAAAACCGGATACCGATACATAATAAAGAACCATCAGGAGGAAAGCCTGATAATTATGAGCATCCACAGGGCAAAAAAAAAACGATAAATTGTTACATATAGTCAATATGAACGATCTTTCTTTTCATCAATAATAACTCCCTTCAACTTTGGCTCTTGTATTTTTGTGATCAGCACTTACCTGCTTGAGCAGTACAAAAAAGCAGGCCAACCCATGTTTATGCTGACCCTCAAGAGAAATAAACTTGCGGATTTTCTTAATGTATTCCGTCCATCCCTCTCCCGGGAGATGTGCAGGATGAAGGATGAGGGAATTACTTCCATTCCAGAGATGAGATGATGGTTTCTTCTACCTTGGCCAGTTTCTCCGGAAATACAGCTTCATTGACTGTCAGAGAGATTCTCAGGAACTGATCATCTTTCCCTTTTTTCTGTAAAAGATAATCTTTGCCTGCGATATCTCCGCTGTCCTGCAATTGTGCTGTCCAGGTAGCAACAAAGCCGCTGTAGGAATCATGGGTGAACTTCTTATGTTCAAAAGATGTAAATCGGAAGGTGCTGTTTAGTTTGCTCTTTTCAATAAACTCCTCTGGGTCTTCTATGTTCCAGATCTGAATGTAGCCGTGATAATTAAGCTTGTCATCACAGAGGTAAGAGTTGAGGAGCATCTCCCCGCTGCTGTAATAATCTTCAGTGACATGAGTAGTTTCAGGAAGTGAAACCTTGAGGGATACATCCTGATAGCTGTAATTATTATATTTAACTTTAGATGTGGATACCGCAGCAATACCCCCCGATCTTGCCGCTACAGCATACACTAAAACCACCAGCACCCCGACAACAACCAAAACCAACGAAGTCTTCCTTCTCCTCCGCACCTCTATCCTCTCCTTTTCAGCGTTACTTTCGTGCAACGGGGACAGTCCCCAATGCACGTGTACTTACCTTACTGCTACGTTACCTTAATCTTAATAATTTGTGAATGCTATTATGTCCGGTATTTTTTTCTATACCGGGGTCAGGCTTGAGTAATTGAGTAATTTACTTTTGTCGTCTCTGAAGATAGATTTCGGAGGTCCGGAAGTCAAAGGCCTGAAGTCTTCAAACTGCCCATGCCCTAAAAATAGATATCAAAAGCCAGAGGCAAGAGGTAGGAGGTAGGAGGTAGGAGGTAGGAGGTAGGAGGTAGGAAAAAAACAATCCGGCATCTAGAAGCAATAATGCAAACCTGCCGATAATAGATGTGGAAAGCAGGTATAAATGTTATAAGCCGAGGATAAGAGTTCGGAGAAAAAATGGATTCTTATTGCCTTAAAGCAATAAAGCAAGCCTGGCGGATGTGGATGTCAGAGGCCGGAAGTCAGAGGTCGGAAAAAAAATAGCCTGGCATCAACAAAGAACTGACGGCAAACAGAACATCCATTGCTCCCAACTTTTTTAAAGCAATAAAACAAGCCTGGCCCCGATAGATACAAAAGTGGATCAGAAAACCGTCCCTCTGATCCACTTTGAAATTTTGGCGTTAGCATCAGTTTTGGTTCATCAACATCTTGACCGGTGTTTACAACACCGGGTGGTACTGCAACACAAAGACTGCAGGCTCCAACAGGTATCAGGCCCGGGTTGTGGCACAAGGTGGGGATATAAATCCCAATGGAACGGGCGGTGTCCAACACCGATGTGCCTTCCGGGACCTGTTCCGTCAATCCGTCAATGGTGACGGTGATGAGAGCCGGTTATCTTGCACTCCTTTTCCCCAAAGTTCTTTTTAAATGATAGCTAGAGGCGCAAAATTGCACCCTTCTTGCACTGTTCAATACAGCTGCCACACTTGATGCACTTTTCGGTGTCAATCTTATGCGGCTCTTTCTTTTCCCCGGTAATTGCTCCCGCCGGACATGCCCTTGCACAACGCCCACAGCCGCTGCACTTCTCTTCATCTATTGAGTAGACCAGCAGTGCTGAGCAAGCATGCGCCGGACACCGTTTATCAAAAATATGTGCCTCATACTCATCACGGAAATACCGAAGAGTAGAAAGCACCGGGTTCGGGGCGGTGTTCCCTAAACCACAAAGCGCGGTTGCTTTGATCACTCTTCCTAACCGTTCCAGGGTCTCAATATCTTCCGGTACACCCTCTCCATCGCAAATCCTGGTGAGGATCTCCAGCATTCTTTTTGTCCCTTCGCGGCAGGGAGTGCACTTACCACAGGATTCAGACTGGGTAAAATTCAAGAAGAATCTGGCCAGATCCACCATACATGTTGTCTCATCCATGACAACCAGACCGCCGGATCCCATCATCGCCCCAGCCTGGATCAATGACTCATAGTCAACCGATGTATCCATGAGACTGGCGGGGATACATCCTCCGGATGGCCCACCGATCTGCACACCCTTATATTCTTTGCCCCCTACGATACCCCCACCGATTTCAAAAATAATCTCTCGGATGGGAATTCCCATCGGTACTTCAACAAGACCTGTGTTGTTCACCTTTCCGGTCAATGCAAAAACTTTTGTGCCTTTGCTCTTCTCGGTGCCCATACCGCCAAACCAGTCAGCGCCTTTACCGATGATCACCGACACATTAGCATAAGTTTCTACGTTATTGATATTGGAAGGTTTATCCCAAAGCCCTTTTTGAGCCGGGAAAGGCGGTCTTACCCGTGGCATCCCTCGTTTCCCCTCGATGGAAGCCATCAGAGCTGTTTCCTCGCCACAGACAAAAGCACCGGCACCTTCTTTAATATGCAGCTTAAAGGAAAAATCAGTTCCCAGGATGTTTTCTCCCAGTAAACCAAGTTCCTCTGCCTGAGCAATAGCTATTTTCAAACGTTTGATGGCCAGTGGGTACTCAGCTCGACAGTAGATATACCCCTCACTGCACCCAATAGCATAGGCAGCGATGGCCATCCCCTCGATCAAACTGTGCGGATCTCCCTCCAGGATACTGCGGTCCATAAATGCACCCGGGTCACCTTCGTCAGCATTACAGATCAGGTATTTCAGGTCACCGGGTGAACGACGGCAAAATTCCCACTTCAAACCGGTAGAGAAGCCCCCACCACCACGACCGCGCAGCCCGGAAGTCTTAACCTCTTCAATCACCTGCTCAGGAGTTAAATCATAAACAGCCTTTTCTAAAGATGCATAACCGTCTCTGGCGATATATTCCTGAATCTTCTCCGGGTCAATAGAACCACAGTTTCTTAAAGCAACACGATACTGCTTTCTATAAAAATCGAGCTCCTTATATGTCGGAATTTCGTCCTCTGTAACAGGTGCCTTATACAGCAGGCGGTCGACAATCCTGCCTTTAACCAGGTGCTCTTCAACAATTTCAGGAACATCTTCCGCTTTTACCCTGATATAAAAAGTTCCCTCAGGGTAAACAATGACAAGAGGACCCATTTCACAGAAACCGTGACAATCAGTTTCACCAAGTTTTATTTCTTGATCAAGTTTATTTTTTTTCAATTCCTCAGCGAAGGCTTCCATTACTTGCTTTGAACCTGAAGCCGAACAATTTTTGCCCCCGCAAACCAGAACATGGGCTCTGACTAACTGCAACCTCAATCCCCTCCTTCCATACGGATCTTACTCATACTTCCTCGAAGCGTGCAATTACAATGTCTTCAACAATATTGCCGTGCATAACATGGCCCACAATGATCCTTGCTGCGTCAGATGGCTTAACCTTACCGTAGGTAACACGTTGTTCACCGGGACGCTGGACATCTACTAAAGGCTCCTGTTCACACATCCCAATACAGCCAGTTTGAGAAACATCGATCTGTAGATTGCGATTGTTAACCTCTTCGAGAATGGCTTTCATAACATCCCGTGCTCCGGCAGCAATACCACAGGTTCCCATCCCGACTATGACCCTGGTCTCCTCTGCGGTGCGAGCCGAAATTTGCTTTTGGGCTTCCTCACGGTATTTCTTTAATGCTTCTCTATTGGTCATTTTCATATCTTCCACCGGGCCTCATCCGGCACATGGCCGCTGCCCTGCTTTAAAAGCGCGGCAGAACCTGGTGAATTCACCTCCCTTCTTTCTAAAGGGTTAATTTACTCATATTGATTTACTATGCTTCTTAATTTATCCGGTTCGAGGCGGCCATGAGTGTCATCATTGATCATGACGACAGGAGATAAGCCGCAACATCCCAGGCAGGCGACAGTTTCTAAAGTGAAACGCAAATCTTCGGTTGTTTCACCATCACCAACACCAACTTCATCCTGCATCCTCTCAAAAATCCTCGAGGCTCCACGGACGTGGCAGGCTGTACCTAGACAAACTCTAACAATATTGCGCCCGCGAGGCTCCAAATGGAACTGCGCGTAGAAAGTAACCACACCAAAAACACGGCTTGGCGGCAACTTCAGCTCACGCGCGATCTGCAGGAGCACCTCTTTAGGCAGATATCCGTAAATTTCCTGCGCCCCCTGCAGTATTGGAATCAAAGACCCTTTTACGCCACTCCATTTTGCAAAAAGATCTTGTAATTCCTTCTCCTTCTGGACATCTTCGGCGGGTTGTGCACAGCCAGCTTCAGGCATCCAATCCCCCTCCCTTCTTTTATTACATGAAATAACCTGTTGTCAGGGCACCTTGCCCCAACAACAGAGAATTACCCTGATAACTGGCACTGGAAATACTGGGAATAGAGAACGATAGTTGATGGAAGTATCAATTCGAGAACATTTTATTAAGGAAGATAATTTGTATATGATATCTCTAAAGTTCTATTCGACAGCAAACCGAAAAAACCTCCTGTAATGATGAAAAAAACCTTGAGATATTTCGTCAGACAGCTCTTTTTAATAACAACCCTATAGCAGACATTTGTATTGTTGGTTGATCTTACCGCTTGATCTGACAACACATCAATGCCATAATTGCCTAAAAATAAAGATTCTGCCGAATCCGCACTTTAGTCCCATCATTGCGGTACGGGGGAACCAATCAGTGCACTAATTTATAAGTGTACAGGGGTGAATCGCTTTTCGGACTTGGGGGAGAACCGGAAGCGTAGGGCGAACCTTTCGACCGAACCCTTCAGCTTACCCCGGAGGCAGCGAAAGGAGGAAGAGCATGCGCAAGTTTTACCTGGTCATTGTGGGATTGTTAGTTGGGATCCTGGCATTTTCAGGAAATTGCTATGCAGCAAGCTACACAGTTAAACCCGGCGATACCCTCTACAAAATCGCAGTAAACAACGGCACAACAGTCGACACTCTCACATCTCTGAACAACCTCAACTCCACAATGATCTACCCGGGCGATGTACTGCAGTTGCCGGACAGTGGACAAACTCCCGGTTCAGCACAGCAGTACACAGTCCAACCAGGAGACACACTCTACTTGATCTCGAAGGCTTACGGTACAACAGTGGATGCAATCATGTCGCAGAACAATCTGTCCAGCACGGTGATCTACCCAGGGCAGGTGCTGCTGATACCAGGAAGTGGACAAGCTCCACCGAGCAGTACAGCTCCTACCGGTGCTACACAGCAGTACACAGTTCAACCAGGAGATACACTCTACCTGATTTCGAGGGCTTACTGCACAACAGTGGATGCGATCATGTCGCAGAACAACCTGTCCAGCACAGTGATCTATCCAGGGCAGGTGCTGCAGGTGCCAGGTAGTGGACAAGCCCCATCGAAGAGTCCACCATCTACCGGTTCAACACAGCAGTACACAGTCCAACCAGGAGACACACTCTACCTGATTTCGAGAGCTTACTGCACAACAGTGGATGCGATCATGTCGCAGAACAACCTGTCCAGCACAGTGATCTACCCAGGGCAGGTGCTGCAGGTGCCAGGCAACAGTTCGACCACTCCTTCACGTGGTGGACGTGGTAGCTATTCAGCCGAAGAAAGATACCTGCTTGCCCAGATTATCAGCGCTGAAGCGGCGGGTGAGATCTTTGAAGGGCAGGTGGCCGTAGGGGCAGTAATCCTCAACAGGATCACTGACTACCGGTTCCCCAATAATCTCTGGGATGTTATCTACGAACCTTGGCAGTTCGAACCTGTACAAAACGGCACTATTAATCTTCCCCCTGTGTCCTCCGCCATACGTGCAGCAGATGCTGCCCTTGACGGTTGGGATCCGGTGGATGGAGCGGTCTACTTCTGCAATCCGGATACAGCACAAAGCACAGACTTCTTTAGAACGCTCACCTATGTCCGTCGGATTGGAAACCACGTCTTCTATAGGTAATCTGGAGACAAGAGAGAACCCCCCTGTGAGCAGGTCTGCTCACAGGGGGGTTCTTTTTATACGATCATCCGACGGAAAACACCCGACGGAAAAGCAACCCTTAATAGGGTGGGATAAAGGCTACGTCTGCGCTCTCTTGCGCGTGAATAAATAATAATAAAGCAGCCCACCTACAACAGCCAACCCCAAGGCAGCCAATGAAGCCTCAATAGCACCACCTGAAAGCTGGGTGTTTTCACGGAAAAGCTCGATCACTGACCTGGATATCCCATAAAAAATCAGAAAAAGGCAAAAAGCCTGCCCCCGAAAACAAACCCCCCGCCTTGTTATCCAAACTAAAAGAATAAAAATCAAAAAACCAGCAATCACGGAGTACAGTTGTGTTGGATGGCGCTTCAATCCATCAATAACCGGAAAAACAACCCCCCACGCCACTGTTGTCGGTTTTCCGTAACAACATCCATTCATGAAACACCCGAAGCGTGCGATGGCATAACCCAGAGCTGTTGCCGGAGCAGCAAGATCTAAAAAGGATAACACCGGTATGTGTGCACGGTACAGGTAGATGAGGATTGTGGCAAGGCCGAAAACAAACCCTCCGTAAAATGCAAGTCCACCCTGCTGAAGATTGAGTATCTGCAAGGGATTTGACAGATAATAACCGGGGTCATAGAGAAATACGAAAAACAAACGCGCCCCAATAATACCGGAGAGCACTCCGATGAGTACACTGTCAAATACAAATTCCGGTGACTTCCCCTCCTTTTTGACCTGCTGTACCATCCAAATGGTTGCAGCTAGAATCCCCAAGGCCATAAATAATCCATAACTGAAAATACGCAGGTTCCCAAACTGAAATAAAACAGGTTTCATACACACCGCTCCAGACTAAAATATTTGACATTTCAAAAAACAATCCACATATCCACAAGGTTATCCCCAGCTTTTACAGCGAAAGGTGATATAGATCTCATTTCCTCCCAGGTTATCCCCAAAACTAACAGGGGCTTATTACATTATGTCAACTATATAGGACTAAAACACTGCTATAATTTTGCAACAATTAACGGGTGATTGGCACAGGCTTCCTGGGTGAGGGGAGCAAAATCTCCGGCCAGATAGTGATAATAACCCGCACAGGCCACCATCGCAGCATTATCTGTACATAATATCTTGTCGGGGAAATAGAACCTGAGGCCCTCCTGGCCTGCCTTCTGTTTAAAGAGTTCACGCAGTGTGGAGTTAGCTGCAACCCCCCCCGCAAGGCAGACATCAGGCACTCCGCTCTTTTTTGCAGCCATGATCGTCTTCTCTACCAGCACCTCAATAACTGCCGCTTGAAAACTTGCTGCCACATCGGGTAGAAAAGACTCCTTACCTTCTTCACAATTATTTTTCAAATAATTGAGGACAGCGGTTTTCAAGCCACTGAAGCTGAACTCCAGGCTATCTTTTCCTAACCAGGCCCTGGGGAAGTGTACCGCCTGTGGGTCCCCCTCTCTGGCAAGCTCCTCCAGAGCAGGTCCACCGGGATAAGGAAGCCCGAGAACACGAGCAATTTTATCAAAGGCCTCCCCAGCAGCATCATCCCTGGTTGCACCCAGAATTTCATACTCCAGGTGATTTTTTAGGAGGATCAGGCTTGTATGGCCACCGGAAACAACCAGGCAAATTAAAGGAGGTGCTAGTTCTTTGTGGGCAAGAAAATTAGCGTAAAGATGTGCTTCTAAATGGTGTACAGGTATGAGAGGAATTCTCAGTGCATAAGAATAGGCCTTGGCTGCGGCAACCCCTACGAGAAGAGCACCGATCAAACCCGGCCCCACTGTAACGGCAATACCGTCTAAGTCATTAAAACCAAGGCCAGCATCATTTAAGGCTTTTTCCACAACATAAGTAATTTTCTCCAGGTGCTGTCTGGAGGCAACCTCCGGAACTACCCCCCCATACTGCCGGTGAATGGCAATTTGAGAAGCGACAACATTGGAGACAACAAATCTACCATCCCTGACAACAGATGCAGATGTCTCATCACAACTTGTCTCGATACCCAGTATCCAAGTAACTGGCATTTCTCCTAACTCCCTCTGGAATATAAAAACTATGTATCTTCTTGATCATAGATCTCTAAGTCATCCGGATTTTTGCCGGCATCTTCAGACCAATCATCAACCACCCGTTTAACCTTTCTTTTCCCCTGCTCCACTTTTAGGTTTTTGCTGTCACGCACCAGGGTCACCTCCTTAAAGACGAAGATTTCCCTGATATTATGCGCGAATATCAAGTTTATTATTGATCCTCCGGACGCCAGGCCAGGCGTTCCAGGAGGCTTTTCGGGTTCATTTTCCTAACCTCCTCAGCCGGCACATCCATTCTGACATCAAAACAGAGGATGTCGTTCTCTTGAACATCCTGCAGGAACTGACGCGGCCAGTGTAAAACAATTCCTTCATCACTCAGCAGCACGATGATCTGTTCACCTTCTATGCGGTCAACAACCCCTCTGACAACCACTTTACTCCCTCCCCCCTGAATCATTTCCCTGCTTGAGATGTCGCAGCATAACAATGGCATCCTCATGTGTTTCTATATAATAATTCTTGCGTATTCCAATTCTTTTGAACCCCATACTGGAATAAAGCCTGATGGCAGAGCTGTTGGATACCCTCACCTCCAAAATCATAGTGTCAGCATGATGCTCCTTCGAGTATTCGATTAATGTCGCCATTAGCATCCTGCCATACCCGCGGGAACGGTAATCGGGATGTACAGCGATGGTGGTGATATGCGATTCCCCAGCAAAAAGCCACATCCCAGCATAGCCGATCACTCGCTCCTGTTCTAATAGCACAAAATACCTGGCAAACTTATTGTTCAGTTCACTGAGATAGGCTTCTGTAGCCCAAGGCGCAGGAAAAGAACACTGCTCAATGAGCAGGACCTGATCTAGATCACCTTTCTTCATCAAACGCACTGTAACAGCACCAGCAACCTCTTCCATCATCAACTCCGGCGCCGAATAGCCGGTGACTTAATATAAAGCGCTTGCACCGCCCCGGGCTCCTTCCCCCCTTCACTGCTCAAGATTTCCCCTCCTAAGATCGCTGTTTGACCGGCGCGCGGCCACATCCGTGCCGGGTCAGCCAGTGATGCCTTATCTTCGAGGCATTCTTGAAAGGCCGTCCAGTAAGCTTTGGCACCTTCTCCTGTAAAAGTTATTTTAGCACGCAGTTTGCCTTGCAGGCGCTGCGCCAACTCTACGGGGTTCAGCGCTAGATAGCTGCTCAATCGCTTGATGCCACTATCTGAACTCACATAAACAGCAGTATAAACCTCATCACGGCGAGCAGTAACGACAGGGCAGATCAACCCCGGGGTCCCCTGCAGTCCCCAGGCAAGAACATCCAAGGTAGGAATATCTGCTACAGGCTTATTGACAGTGTGGGCGAGTGCTTTACAGGTAGCCAGACCCACCCTGAGAGAGGTAAAGGAGCCGGGCCCCACAGAGACGGCAAAACCGTCAAGGTCATCAACAGCAATCTCCAGCCCGGCAAGCAGTTGATCTATTAAGGGAAGCAAATGCTCCATATGGCCCTGCTTTGTGGTCAGAGAGAATTCCCCCAAAACCTGACTGTCCGCGGCAACTGCCACAGATACTATCGGTGTGGATGTTTCTATCCCCAAGACTCGCATTTTTCTGCCAACTCCTCGACAACTGCTTGATAGCGTTTCCCATGTGGAATAAACTTATGAAGGCGCGCGGTTTCCAAACCTGGCTCTTTGATCACTACTTCCAGGTAATCTTCAGGGATGGCTTCAGGAATCAGGTTTCCCCATTCAATAAGCATAATGCCCTCTCTATGGAAATATTCGTCCCAACCGATATCCTCTAACTCCTGATAGGACCCCAACCGGTAAAAATCACCGTGAAAAACAGGATATCTTCCCCGGTATTCCTGAATGATCAAAAAACTTGGACTGGAGACAGTATCCCTGACCTCTAGTCCGGAGGCAATCCCGCGCACCATAGTGGTTTTCCCCCGCCCCCAGTTCCCCGGTAAGGGAAACAAAATCACCGGGCCCAAGTAGTTTTCCTAATTCCCGACCTACAGCTTCTGTTACCTGATCACTATAAGAATGTATTTCCCACAACTTATCTCACCATCCAAACCGTAACAGTCACCCTTGCACGCGTAATGGATCAAGAGAAGCGTCCCTCCGATCCATCTCCGTTAAGATAAACCCGAGGAACACGCTCACTGATCATACACAAAACCTCATAGTTAATGGTCCCCAGGTAATCAGCCAGTTCTTCTACCGGAATTTCATCGGATCCCTGTCTGCCCACCAGGACAACCTCATCTCCCTGCTGCACACCTGGGATATGACCAACATCCACCATCAACTGGTCCATACAGACGCGCCCCACCACCGGGGCACGCATCCCTCGAATCAGCACCTGCCCACGGTTGGAGAGCAGTCTGCTGTAACCGTCACCATAACCCAAAGGAACAGTCGCAATACGCGTTTTCTCCTTTGTATAATAGCTTCTTCCATAGCTGATGCTGAACATCTCAGGAACTTCTTTAACAAAAGCCACCTTGGCCTTTAATGACATCACAGGTGTAAGCTCTACCAGGTCGCGGCTGTTGGATGAAGGATAAAGGCCGTAAATGGTAATACCCGGCCGCACCAGGTCCAGATGGGTAAAGGGCATGCTCATAACAGCAGCGGAATTGGCACAGTGGCGCCACCTGATAAAAACATGGCGCGCTGCCAGCTGTTTGAGGATCTGCTGAAACCTGGCGAACTGTTCCTGGGCGAATGTTTTATCATCCCCATCTGCTGTCGCGAAGTGGGTGTAGATCCCTTCCACTTCTAGCCCGGGCAGGTGTGCCAGTCGGCAAATGATATCTAATGTCTCGCGGTCCCATTTAAACCCCAGGCGTCCCATGCCGGTATCGATCTTTACATGTATCTTTGCCTTCTTACCCAGGTGATTGGCCACAGAGGCAATAGCAAGGGCATCATCCCAGGTAAAAACCGTCTGACTGATATCATACCTGATAACCTCCGCAATATCATCAACCGGTGTGTAACCCAGAACCAGTATCGGAGCTTTGATACCCTTCTCCCTAAGCAAGATAGCCTCCTGCAGGAGAGCCACCCCTATCCAAGATGCTCCATTCTGAAGAGCCACCCTGGAAACATGTTCAACCCCATGCCCGTATCCATTGGCTTTGACAATAGCCATGATTTGGGCGCTTTCATCTGTCACCCGCCGTATCTCTCTTACATTGCCAGCCAATGCTTTAAGATCAATTTCAGCCCAAACGGGTCGCTTCATCGCTCGCTTAACGCCCCCGTTCTTTCAAAGCTATGAGGTTTTCGATAACCACAGGTATTTCTTTCAGGAGATCCCCGGCGATCATCCCTATAGTACCTTTTTTAAGTGCAATCTGATCCGCTGCCAGTCCATGAATAAAAGCACCGGAGTAAGCAGCCTCTTCAGCAGCCAGTCCCTGTGCCCGGAAGGAGGCGATCAATCCCGCCAGGACATCACCTGTCCCTCCTGAAGCAAGTCCAGGATTTCCGGTAGGGTTGATGAACAAAGGACCCTCTGGCCCTGTAATAATTGTGCGGGCGCCTTTCAGAACCACAACAACACCCCATTCACGGCTTGCCTGTGCCGCATACCCCAATCGATCCGCCTGAATCTCAGAGATGCTTACCCCACAGAGGCGAGCCATCTCACCGGGATGCGGAGTTAAGACCCACTGTCTTCTCTGCTCAGCAAGGGATGCATCTGTCAAGAGGTGCTTCCTCCGGGTAAGGATATTGAGTGCATCCGCATCTAAAACAAGAGGGATGCTTGTATTCAACAACAGGTCCTCCAGGAATCCCGCTGTTTCCTCTTCCTGGCCGAATCCAGGTCCCACTGCGAGCACAGTTGCCTTTTCTAAAACCTGTTGGATAGATGCACGGCATGTACTGGAAAACCCTCCACCTTTACTACCTGAGGCCGGATAGGTCATCGCCTCAGTGAGCTTGACAGCTGCTACCGGATAGAGCTGTTCTGGGATGACTGCTGTCACTAAACCCGCCCCACCGCGCAGAGCGGCATTGCTGGCCAGTGCAGCGGCACCGGTATAGCCCCTGGTACCGCCGATCACCACAACATGCCCGAAGTCCCCCTTGTGCTGGGTGGGCAGGCGCAGCGGAAGTGCTCCAGACACCATCTCCTGATCGACCAGGTAATAATCCCCACCCTCTTCACTTTTCAGCTGCGGGGGAAAAGAAATATCTCCCACAACTACTTCTCCTGTGTACTGTGCACCTGGGTCAAGATAAAGCCCGATCTTGGGCATACCCATGGTAACTGTTATGATGGCTTTGATACATTCACCAGCTATAATCCCGGTATCTGCCTCCATACCAGAGGGAATGTCCACTGCCAGCACAGGATTTCCTATCTCATTCACCGATCTAATCAGAGAGGAGAGGGGTTCCCGGGGAACACCCTTAAAACCTGTCCCGAAAAGGGCATCAATAACCAGATCCGCTTTTTTGATATCATCTTTAAAAGAATCAACATTATCAGGCTGTAAAACCTCACAGGGGAGTTCCATATCATTGATGATCTTTAAATTAACCGCCGCATCACCGCGATAATATTGAGGATCAGTGGTGATCAAAAATTGCACTAAAGCACCTCTATTAAACAGGTGCCTTCCCACCACAAAGCCATCCCCGCCGTTGTTCCCAGGTCCCGCAATTATAAAAAACTTGTTTCCCCTGCGGCTTTCCCCCAAAAAAATCATCGATGATCACATCTACAATAGCCAGACCAGCATTCTCCATCAAAATCAAGCCAGGAATCCCGTAGCGCCTTGTCGCCTCCAGATCCATTTCCCGCATCTCAGCTGCTTTGACAAGTCGCATCTAAAATCACCTTCTTCGTAATAATCGAAAACTGCTAGACTTTGTCTCCCAACACCAGGGCAGAAGCACAGGCATACTCCCTGCTGTGACTCAAACTCACAAGAACTTCCCGAATCCCATTCCTATCCGCTTTCAGGGCAGTGTTTCCCAGCAGGTTGACCATTGGGCGGCCGTTATCCATAGAAATTTCTATATGTAACCAGGGGAGAACCTCTCCTGGAAATACCGAACTACAGGCCTTCCGCACTGCCTCTTTTGCCGCAAAACGAGCCGCCAAGGATGCACCCGGCCGCCCCCGATCCATGCAGTAGGCTATTTCTTGTGAAGTAAACAGGCGCTCTAAGAGCCTCCCGCGCCTTTCCAGTGCCCTTTCCACCCGGGCGATCTCAATAATATCGATACCGATCCCTAAAACCATAATCTCACCATAACACAAATAATGGCAGCAAACAAGCTTATAAAACTGCTGCTTCTTATCCTTTCCTTTTTCGTAATTCTACCAATATCGACAAATTCCTTTATAGCAGCCTGCTCACATTTATATATTGAACCGGAAATCGATAATATCCCCATCCTGAACGATGTATTCCTTTCCTTCCAGTCGGGCTAACCCCTTTTCCTTGATCTTTACCATATCTCTCAGGCATTCCATATCATCATATTTAACAACCTCGGCACGGATAAACCCACGCTCAATATCTGTATGCACCTTTCCTGCGGCTGCTCGTGCCTTTGTGCCTTTTTCGATGGTCCATGCTCTTACCTCATCCTCACCTACAGTTAGAAATGAAATCAAGCCCAGGTGCTTGTAGATAACCCTGGCAACCCTTTCAATACCTGGCTCGGCAATCCCCATCTCCTCCAGAAATAGTTCTCTTTCCTCTGGTTCCAACCGCGCTATTTCAGCCTCCAGTTCAAGACAGATGGCAAGCACAGGAATTCCCTTTTCCTGTGCATAGGCTGTGATACTGTCCTCTCCCTCAAAACTGCCCTCACGCAGTTGATCTTCATCGATATTAACTACAAAGATCATCGGCTTTGTGGTTAAGAAACCCAGTGATTTGACAGCCTGCCACTCTTCATCTGTAAGGCCGGCCTCCAATAAAGGCTTCTCCTCATTGAGAACCTCCTGACAGCGCTGGAGTGCCGCTTGCTCAATCAGGGTTTCCCCTTTAATCTTCTTATTGGCAGCGATTCGCTCGAGCCTCGTCTCTACCATCTGCAGATCCGCCATAAAAAGCTCCGCATTGATATTTTCCAGGTCACGCACCGGGTTCAGGCCCCCCTCTATATGAGGAACCTGTTCACTTTTGAACGCCCGGACCACGTGGATCAGCGCATCCACCTCACGGACAGCATCTAGAAAAGCCGCTCCTGTTCCGCGATTCAAACCGGGAACATCTGTAACCTCCAAGACCGCCGGAACAATTTTCCTGGGATGATAAATTTCCGCAAGCATGTCCAATCGATGATCCGGGATCATGGCAATGCGGACATTTGTTTTAGTGCGCCCGGCGTAGTTAGTTGTCTCCTCCTCACCTTTAGTAAGGAGGTTGAACAGTGTTGTTTTTCCAACCAGGGGTAGTCCAATAATCCCACAGGTTAGAGCCATTTCTTCTCACCTCGTTACAAGTATAACACAGCAGTTGATAGATAGAAAAAATTCCCCATTATTAAAAATGGGGAATCTTATTAGTCGAAACCCAAAAAATTAGGCCCCTTTATGCATTCTTGAGCCGTTCAATTGCATCTACCGGGCAAGCCCTGAAGCAACGTCCACACCGGGTACAGGAGTCCTCATTAATTTCAAAGAACGCCGCTCCGTTGTAGCTTATCTGTAAAGCACCGCTACCTCCCTCATACTCACACTCATACCAGCAAGAAGCACAATCCATACATAGTTCCTGTTGGATTCTAAAAGTAAATTTATACTCCTTCTTCTCTTCTGCCATGATTTTAAAACATCCCTCCTTTCCATAGCATTCGAAACTATCCCCTTAATTTTTAATTCGCCGACAGCCGCTGAAATCCTGCTAAAGCAGAGAAAATTCTCAGATCAGTTTCCCTTTCTCTTTTTCTCTGATTTTTTGGAATTCCCTCGTCTCAGATACCACAATACTTGACAGAGCAAGCAAGCCGACCAAATTAGGTATGGCCATCGCCCCGTTAAATGCATCTGCAATATCCCAGACAAGTCCTATTTTTAAGACCGCTCCCACAAAAATCATCAAACAAAAGAGCATCCTGTATGGTTTAATACCCTTAAAACCTGTGAGATAATAAAAACACTTTTCACCATAATAAAACCACCCCAGAACCGTAGAGTAAGCAAATAAGATCAACCCAACAGTAACAATATAACTGCCTATACCTGGGAGAAAAAAGTCAAAGGAGCAACTTGTCAAGACAACTGCAGTGCCCTCCGAAAAGTCCGGATAAAGACCGGCCATCACCAGTAAAATCCCGGTGATCGAGCAGACAATAATTGTATCCAGGAAAGTGCCGGTCATGGAAACCAGCGCCTGCCTGCAGGGGTGATCGGTTTTTGCAGCAGCGGCAGCAATGGGAGCAGAGCCAAGACCCGCCTCATTGGAGAAGACTCCCCTGGCCACCCCATAACGGATGGTTGTGCCGATCAATGCACCAAAACCCGCCTGTGCCTGAAAAGCATCTGTAAAGATAACCTTCAAGGCATCCGGTACCAGGCTGTAATTGTAGATGATGATCAAAAGCCCTGTTGAAATATATAATAGTGACATTAAAGGTACCAGTGTTCCTGCTGCTTTTCCAATGCTCTTAATCCCCCCCATAATAACCAAGGCAGTTAAAAGCGCCAGAATAATCCCGGTAACCCAAGCGGGGATACCAAAAAGATTGTGCACATTACCTGCTACAGCATTAACCTGTACCATGTTGCCGATACCGAATGCTGCTATCGCACCAAATAAGGCAAACAGCCAGGCCAGCCATTTACAGCCCATCCCCCGCTCGATATAGTACATTGGGCCCCCGACCATTTCACCCTTTTCATCGGTAACACGGTACTTAACAGCTAATACCGCCTCACTGTATTTGGTGGCCATCCCCACAAATGCAGTTATCCACATCCAAAAAACAGCCCCTGGGCCGCCCAGCACCACAGCTGTGGCAACCCCCACGATATTGCCTGTACCGATTGTGGCTGCAAGAGCGGTCATCAGGGCCTGGAAGTGAGAAATATCCCCTTTAGAGCGTTGATCTTGCTGCACAGGTGAAAAGGCGAGTTTGAGGGCATAAGGAAGTGTAGGAAACTGCATAAAACGAAGCCGCAAGCTTAACAAAAGACCTGTTCCCACCAACAGAGCCAACATCCATGGACCCCAGATAAAGCTGTTGATCACAGTGATTACATCAGAAATAGCATCCATTTATTCGACCTCACCGCATTCTATTGTAAAGAAGCACTTATCCTGTTTGATTACCAAAAGCCGCCTAATACGCCGTCACCACACTGCTTGCCGTCGCCAGGGGTCTTTGGCTTTACCGGAAGATATGCTCTATACCTCTTGCTCCATGGCGCTCCATGGCGCAAAATATCCACAGTTAATAAATTCTATGGGTGAAAACTCCTCTTAGAACAAGAATGGTTGGGATTATAGACAGCACTGTCACTCTTCAAACTCCGTGAAAACTCCTCTTAGAACAAGAATGGTGGCAGTTTACTACTGCCACCTGGTTGCAAAACTTTTCAGAGAGGGATACAGGCATCGACAACACCCCGGCGCTCTCTAAAATGATCTTCTTCTTCTAAGCAGCTCCCGAATCAAAAGAATTAAAACCAGATCCCGCAGCAGACCCCTTCCAAATTGCTGTGTACTTATATCTTCTTCTATTGAAGCATCCCTCATCTCCATCATAACTCTGTTATAAATATGGTCCGCCATCTTCTCAACACCCTGTCTTGTTGGATACGGATAAAAATCAGGATTCGAGGGGTTGTCATACATCTCACACATATGCTTCACATGGGGATAGACGCGGTGGTAAACCTCGGGATACATAGCATCCAGCGGTTCCCTTGCATAAGTCATACCAAATCACCTCCAATTTTAAAATGCGTGACTGTCTTAACATTTATATTGCAACGACAAATAAATGTTACAATAATTGGTGGATCAGGGGGACGGCTCTCTAGATCCACTTTTGTCTATCGGGGACGAGTCTGATCACAGGAAAGATCACAACAGCCATTCCTGACCTCACAACATCTCCCTCTGATCCCAAAACTGGGTGAAAAAACATGGCATATCAAGTATAATGAAAACAGTATATTGTACTTCGTCTACCATTAAATGAGGAGGAAGAGCTTTGATACAAATCATCACCGACAGTTCAGCGGACCTGCCAGCAGAGATAATTGAGAAGTATAATATTCACGTGGTACCGCTTACAGTAAATATAGACGGAAAAGAGTATCTGGATGGAATTGAGCTTTCATCACAAGAGTTCTATAAAAAAATGGCTGTAGCTAAAACCCTGCCCAAAACATCCCAACCACCGACAGCTACTTTCATCAAGGCCTTTCAAGGTTTGGCATCTAAGGGAGAGCTGCTCTGCATTAATATTTCCTCAAAATTAAGCGGTACCTACCAAACAGCTTGTCTGGCCAAGGAAATGTCCGGAATCGATGTGGCAGTCTTTGACAGCTGGGCAGCTACACTGGGTCAAGGCCTTCAGGTCATCAAAGCGGCGATGTTAGCTGAGAAAGGGTTTTCCTGTGCAGAAATCATAGATAAGTTAACACAATACAGGAATAATATGACTATCTTAATCTTACTGGACACATTGGAAAACATCGTCAAGGGTGGACGGTTGAGCAAATTCCAGGGTTCTCTTGCTAAACTGCTCAACATCAAGGTTTTGTTATCAGGTGTTGAAGGCGCGGTGGTCATGCGGGAAAGGATGCACGGAAGGAAAAAAGCACTGCAAAGAGTAATGGAGATAATAAATGACAAAGTCCGGGAGGCAAAAGAGATTCCGACAAAAATGTTCAGCATCTCTCACTGCAACAACATCAAAGACGCGGAATTTTTGAAAAAACAGATTTTAGACAATTACCAATCCAGTGATGTGATCATCAATGATATGGGAACAACAATCGCTACCTATGCCGGACAAGGTGGAATGGTGATTTCTTTTTAAACTGATTGGAAAAGCAAATCTGCTTGTATGAACATGATAGGTGATCAGCTCTTCGTCTACGAGGTATTTGAGAAAAGCGGAAACAGTGGAGAAAATAATATGGTACTCCATTAAGTTTAAGACGAGATCATTATTGGTTGTGAGGTGTTCCACCAGGTCTTCTCTGGTTAAAGGCTGTTTCAGGAGTTCCAGTATCTGCAGCTGGAACTTCTCAATATTTGCCAGGTTCCTCTTTACTAAATAAGGCAGGGTCTCCCTGGTGAGCACATCCTCATCATGGCTGATCACAAAATAGTCGGCATCGATCTCCAGTAAAGAATGCATCGTTTTGATGCTTTCTCCAATGTCATAAATATAAGGAAGGCAGTATTTTTCGAGGGTATGGATGCTGAAGATCGAATCCCCCAGAAAACACACCCTATCGGGAGTAATTACACCGATCTGCCTCTTGTGTGGCCGTAGAGGGGTATAATCTCAAACTTCTGCTCACCGACTTTCTGTATCCCTGTTTTTAGATAATAATCAACAGGAAAGGATCGGGGCTGCGATTCAAAGCCTTCAAGGGACTTGCAGAATAGAACAGCGCAGCGAGCAGGTAGGGGTTTTCCATAAACGGTTTCTCCGGCTCTGATGCATAAACTTTGCACTGTGGGTAGTTTTTTTGAAAGTAGAGGTTGCCGCGACAGTGGTCCAGGTGAGTGTGTGTATTAATGATATATTTGAGATAGATGTTATTTTTCTTAAGGGTTATATCGATCTTCCGGGCCTGGCCGCGGGTAAAGCAAGTATCAATTAAGAGGCATTTACTGTCTGTAAAAACATAAACACCAACATTTGTAGCATCTTTGATATAATAGGTTTCTCCTTTTATTTTGACAATATTCATTCAAAACACCCTAATTAATCATAGCAATCTCTACCAAAAAGAACAAGGACAGAAAGGGAGAGGTTTCAATGTTAAAAGCTATTCTTTTTGATCTGGACGGGACACTGATCGATTCCATTCCTTTGATCAGGTTGAGTTTTGAACACACCTTCAAACACCTCGGCTTACCCTGGGGGCAAGGAGAGGTATTAAACACTATCGGTTTACCACTGCGGGATGTCGCCAAGCATTATGCTCCCGAGAACTATGAGGAATTCCTGGCAGTTTACGCAGAATTTCAAGTAAAAACTCAGGAAAAGCTTTTGAAGCCCTTTCCTGAAGCCAAGAGAACCTTAAATCATATACAGGAAAAAGGCTACCGCACAGGGGTAGTCACATCCAAACGCCGCAAAGCTACCAGAGAAAGCCTGTCCCTCACAGGGCTTGATAAGTATTTGGAAGTAGTAGTGGCTGTTGAAGATGCCGGCAGGCCAAAACCAAACCCCGACAGCATACTCAAGGCTCTGGAGCAGTTGGACATCCCCCCGGCCAAAGGTGTATATATCGGTGACAGCATCTATGACATCATCACCGGCAAAAACGCAGGTGTAGCCACAATCGGAGTAACCTGGGGAATAGCAGCAAAGGATGACTTAAAAAAACAGCAGCCGGACTTCCTGGTTGATTCATGGGAAGAACTGCGTTCCGCTATTGGGGTGCAGATGCAAGGGGGACGGTTCCTGGCGCATTTCTGACCTGCTGCGGGGGACCTGCCGCGGGGACAGTTCTTCTGGCAGGTCACAACCTACCGCGGGGACACGATTCCTTTGGCAGGTCAATGATCCACGTGATCTACTCATGATTAAATTTGTACTGAGGAGGTCAGAGCCATCATTAGCTCCTCCCCACTCCTGCGGCGGCGAAGAGAAAGGGGACTGACCGCCACCGCATTGAGCGACACCGGAATATAACTGCCATCTATATCTCTCTTTTCCTTTTCACCGTAATAGGCAATGGCATGAATCACATAGTAATCATCCTTGTGCTTCCCCAGATAAAGCATCACATGCCCGGGGAAAAACAGCAGTGAACCGGAGGGCAGTTGATCCAGCAAACGCCGGCGCTCCTGCCTGTTTGCTCCAGTCAGAGAAAAGTTCTTCCCTGGCAACAGCATCTGTTCTCCGGAGTTCCGTGGAAAATGAAACCCGAAACAGCGATAGATGTCTCTGACAAAAGCCGAACAGTCCCGAGATTTAAACAGCCCTCCCCAACCATAGCGCTCCCCCTGCATTTTAAATGCCTGCCTGATCACCGCCGCCCTGGTATAGGGCAGATACCCAACAGAAACATCACTGACACGCGGCACAAGTGCCTGCTTGAATGTCAGCTCACCGTTTCCACCCTGCACTGGAAGTTTGACTACATAACAGCCATCCGGAGACTGGTTGTCAATCACATCTGGCACCTCATCCTGAGCGGTCAGAGAGATCTTTGCACCCATCATAAATTCCAACTCAGATATCTCCGGGGAGTAAGGATTGTAACCCAACCGCAGCTTGCTTCCGGTCACTACCAAAAAGCGGGCGGTTTGAAGATAGTCAAGCCAAATATGTCGAACACCGGCAACAGCCAGGTCCGCAGCAGGCACCCACCCCCTGAAAAAAGATGTCTGTACAAAACTCCACTCTCCACTTTTGCTTTCATGCAGTATTATTACCGGTTCTGCAGGGTCAAGAGCTGTTTCCTGAAAGAGGTCGAATTCATTATCAGACGGATTATCTGTCACAAACATTTTGCTGGGGAAAGACCTGATACTGGTACCCCTGATAGAATAGGCAAACTGCGCCTTGGAAGTTTTTTTGACCCCCTTGACATTCATCTCCTGCAGCAGATCATCATAAAAAGATTTCTCAAGTTGCTGCCCTTGATGATAAAGATGTTTTTGGGGAAACGTCTGCTTTATTGCAGACTGAATACTATCCCCAGGCATATCATTATGATGTACCGCAAGATCCCGGACAATCTGGGACTGTCTCTTTTGGATCTCCTGATTAAAACAGTCAATTTGTTCTTTACTCATTATGATCTTATTACTCATTATGATCTTATCAGGGTGAGAAACTTTGCGTAGCCAGAACTCTGCAGTATGGATATCATCAAAACAAAATACTTGTTTCTGCGATGGCACATCATTCACTCCCTTCATAATCGGCATTTTTTTCTGACACTGGCCACCAACTGCTTATAACTATTACCGCCAATTGCTATATTTTCTTAATTTCCACCATTTTCCTTGGATGCACCGTGACTTGCTCTCAATATACGCGCCACATGGGCACCTAACCGAAAAATATGTGTGGGAAATTGGAAATCAGAGGCCCGAAGATGCAACAGCAAACGTCTCTACTACATCTTTTCTGATAATGCTCCTGTTGCGAAAAGGCACGAAATGCTATAATCTATTTATTGTGCTGCAAGGGGCGTAGAACATGGCCGGCCTCCCTGGGGAAACCGCCCTTGCTCTGATTATAGGCGGCTTTGTTAACATTTATGCCGCAATTGCGGTTCTCATACCCCTGATACCGTCATTACCCCTGGACATCAAACAGCCAACTGTGTCGCATCTATGTGCTGCATCTGCCACAGCATTCCCATAGAAAGCGCAGTGAATCGTAACCACCTTCCCTCTCCTGGCAGGGATAATTTTCGGAGTTGCTTACGGATCGGGCTGATCATCCAATCGGTAAAAGCGGGTGAAATATCTTCTCAAGAAAATTACCTTCTAAATATTTTTTTGAGTATCTGCCACGGTATGATTGAAGATACACTATTATTTGTAGCCATCGGGGCAAACTTGGGTGTGCTTGTCGCAGTCAGGGTTGCAGCAGCAGTACTGATCACACGCCTATTTGCTTGTTATATTAATAGACAATCAGACAGTCAATCCATTAATGTTTAGCACAGTGCCTTGCAGACAATATATCAGTAATTTAGCCGCTGACAAATTATATCTATTACATACCAACAACCCTAATATCTATTCAAAGCATAAACGGAGGACTCTTACATGGATGAACATTCTGCCAGTGCAGTAGACGGACAGTTCGAGGAAAAGGAAATCAAGAAGAGCCGGATTGATCTGGAAGGATCGCTATGGAAGGGAATCTTTATCTTTGTTCTTCCCTTGATGCTCAGCAATTTCTTAAACTCTGTCAGCGGCACTATCAGCAGCATCATTCTAGGCCGCATGATCGGGGTTTCAGCTTTGGCCGCTGTTTCAGCCTTTTTCCCTGTTTTTTTCTTTTTGGTATCTTTTGTGATCGGCATCGGCGGCGGCAGTTCCGTTCTTATCGGCCAGGCCTTTGGGGCACAGGAATGGAAGAAAGTAAAGATAATCGTGGGAACAACATTAACATCCACCTTTCTGCTCGGTCTGCTTTTGGCCATTCCTGGACTGCTCTTTACCCATAACCTGTTGGAGCTGACCGGAACACCGGCAGATATCATAGAAACATCCGCCGGTTTTGCGCGCATCATTTTTTTGGCTATGCCCGTGCTCTTCCTTTTCAATGTCTATACCACATTCATGCGGGGATCCGGGGACTCTACAACCCCCTTTTATTTCCTCTTGATCAGCACGATTTTGAATATCCTGCTTATTCCCGCACTTGTTATAGGGTGGGGTTTTCTGCCTGCTATGGGGGTCAACGGCGCTGCCCTGGCCAATGTTATTTCTGGCCTCTTGACCTTTGCGATTTTTCTAATTTACCTGAACAAAACAAATCACCCACTGCAGCTGGATAGGGAAACCTTACGCCATCTGAGGATCGACTGGCCTATTTTCAAGCTCTT
Organism: Syntrophaceticus schinkii; assembly: GCF_000946815.1. Taxonomy (GTDB): domain Bacteria; phylum Bacillota; class DSM-12270; order Thermacetogeniales; family Thermacetogeniaceae; genus Syntrophaceticus; species Syntrophaceticus schinkii. The sequence continues at coordinate 34,908 of NZ_CDRZ01000291.1, forward strand.
GATCAGTATCGGCATCCCCACCAGCATCCAGATGGTCATGATCTCCCTGGCAGCTGTGGCAGTCATATCTTTTGTAAACAGCTTCGGTTCCAATGCCACTGCAGCTTTCGGGGCCGTTCAACAGGTTGTCAGCTATGTACAGATGCCTGCAGGTAGTTTGGGAATGGCAGTATCGATCTTTGGAGCCCAGGCTATCGGTGCGGGGTACAATAAAAAATTGAATAAAATAATCAGAACCGGTGTATGGATGAACTACATTATCATAGGAATCTTCGCTCTGTTGGCATACTTTTTTGGTCGTGAAATCCTATCCCTCTTCCTGACCGATATTCCGACTTTGAATATGGCTTATAAACTGCTGGTGATCACTTTATGGAGCTACCCCATTTTCGGCAATGCCAACATCCTGGCCGGCATCATGCGAGCCAGCGGTGTCGTCTTCTGGCCAACCCTGATCGCTATTTTCTCCATCTGGGGAGCAGAGGTACCGGTGGCATACATCATGCACACCAGAATCGGTCTTGAGGGGGTCATGTTCGGCTTTCCGGCAGCCTTTATCACCATGCTCATTCTCCAGTACTGCTATTACCACTTCTTTTGGAAACAGAAAGAGCACGCCCGCCTGGTTTAGTTGTTGGTGGTTGAATGAGATGTGGGAAGTGGGAATAGAAGCATTGTTGGCAGTGAGACCTTTTGTGTCACCTAATTCTGATTTTTTTTTGCATTTGTTGTTCAAATGTATTATGATGATTATGACATGAAAGAGTTTGGAAGGACTAGAAGATCTTGCGGCCTCCTGATGGGACGAAAGGTACTCGATGTAATTCCGCTTTTTGCATGAAAATGATTGGAAGGAGGCGCAAGCATGGAAGGTAAAGTAAAATGGTTTAGTGCCGAGAAAGGCTATGGCTTTATCGAGCAGGATGATGGTGGCGATGTGTTCGTTCACTATTCCGCGATAGAGGGTGAAGGCTTTAAAACCCTCGATGAGGACGATAGAGTTAAATTCGACGTTGTCGAAGGACCACGCGGACAGCAGGCAGCCAACGTTGTTCGCCTGTAAGCTGTAAACAAAAAACTTCATTCAGTTTTCCTGGATGAAGTTTTTTTATTTCTATGAGACGCGGAGACGCGGGGACGATTCTCGCGTCTCTCGATCTCGCGTCTTTCGATAAGATGAAAGGGAGGTCACAGGCTGACGGCTCTCTGTCACCTTGATATTTCCCTAACTCCGCTCCTGTATCTGCTGCTTCCGCCTTTGGCAAGGGGAAAACATAACTAAAGTCATGTTATGTTGCGGAACGGGCGGAAGCGGTTCCTGGTTTTCCGACCTCTGGCTTCCGGCTTCAGACATCTATTTTCAGACGTCTTACCGGTAATCAGGGGGCGAGTGTCGAGGGGAATCAGGAGAATCCGTACCTGTACTTGCTCACTTGAAGGTAGAAAGGAAGATTACACTGACTCTTCAGCATACAGAAAAGCAAAAATTGACTGCTGCAGTGCTCAACTGCCTGCGCCAAGCCCATCCTGACGCAGGGCCTCGTTTACACTTCTCTAACCCCTACCAGGCACTGGTAGCCACCATCCTTTCCGCCCAGACAACAGATGAACAGGTCAACCGTGTCACACCGCTCTTCTTTAAAAAATATCTTGACATCAAGGCTCTCGCTGATGCTGAGGTCAGCCATGTCGAAGAAATAATCAAATCTGTGGGGCTGTTCAGGAATAAGGCGGCTCATCTGGTGGCTGCGGCAAGGATTATCCTGGATGAGCATAAAGGGGAAATCCCTGATGACTTCGACTCCCTTTTGAAGCTGCCGGGTGTGGGAAGAAAAACCGCCAATGTTGTTCTGTTCAACGCCTTCGGAAAACCTGGCCTGGGAGTGGATACCCATGTCCACCGCGTAGCCAACAGAATCGGACTGTGCAGTGAAAAGCACCCGGAAGGGACAGAGAAACGACTCAAGGAACTGATACCTGAACAGGAATGGGGAGAGGCACACCATCTCCTCATCTTTCACGGTCGCCGCGTCTGCCAGGCACGGAAACCGGAATGCACATCCTGCACTTTGAGAGAGATTTGTAAAAACGCATGCAAGTCCTGATAGGCATCTATGTCGTTTAATGGCTACAATCCCAAAGTTCAAGATATATCTTTATTCTCATAGATCATCAAAGAGCCTGCCAGGGACACCGTGAAGATCATCAAAAAAACCACTCCGCTGACCACTGCTTGAAACCAATCAGGGCTGCTCAAAACACGTGTCAACAGATTGTAGGCTGTACCCTGGCTGTAGTTTTCCACCAGCCACATTAAGCCTGCTGGTATCAGAAATATCGCCAGAATAACTATAACATTCAAAAACCTGGTCTTAATACTGCTGCTCTATTCACCTGATATCCCACAGCTTATTATACTTTATCCTCTTCCTGAAAAACAGTGATCAGCATCTCCGCCAGTATGCGGCCGAAGTGCTTGTACTGGCTTTCCAGGTAATCTATATGTTCATAATAAAATTTCGCCTTATCTTTTAACCCATCCTCTGGGCGATCACAAACATCTGTCAAAAGATTTTTACTGCTTTGCGCAGCATCTACGACAATATCGATCTCCCGTTCATAGTTTTTCTGAATGGTTTCTGCCGCAATTTTTGAAATATTGCGCTCTGCTTCATAGTGATCCCGGCGACTCCCCCTTAACCCAAATCTTCCGAACGTTCCCTACACCCTCTAAGATACGGATATTGATGCTGACAGTTGATTTACTGACACCGAGCATCTGAGCAATGTCCTCCAGCCCCAGCGGCCTGTCCGCTAAAAAAAGAACCCCATAGATACGCCCGATTACATCGGGAAGCCCATACAGAGCGTAAACCCTGCCTAAAGCATCAATAATAATATTGCGCGCCTCTTCTAACTTCTTATTTTCGTTATCTGTCTGCATTACAACCCCTGATTCCTCAACCAAATCGGCACCCTACTCTCCCTTGACAGTAGAGTTGGCAGCAGGAATCCAGGTCTGCACCTCCTGGTCTAAATAATCGGTATACACAGCCCGAGCATGTGCTAACATCCATTCCGCCGCAACTGCTGGTGGCACAAATAGTAATAACAATATTATTACGCTTAGCATAATAGAATCTCGAGCAAGCAAATACTCTATTACTATGGCAATCAAATCCCTACAGGGACAATCCCTGTGCTACCCATTGACTGGAACAATTCTTGATAGTTATCCCTGAGGAACAGCCCCTTTGATCCCTGTGGTCCCCCGCGGTCAACACCCCCCCCCCGCAAACCTCCCCCGCGATTAAACCTATAATAAATAACAATGTTTCAATAAAAAGCCTGTTACTGCAATCGCCAGTACTGCTAATATCCCACCTCCGGCGAGAACACCGCCCACAGAAGCCATTAATGCCACCCCACTGGTCTGGATATACACAATTATATAACAATACGCCACCAGAAAACCAATCAGGGCAAAGAAAGAAGCCATACTGGGAAAGGCAAGCGGCACCTGCTCCAAGACCATATCAGAGATAGAACCGCTGTGATAAAAAACCTTATTCATGGCCGCGGCTGCCAGAGCCAGACTGAAGGCAATACTCGTTACAGCCCCAATAAAGGTAAACAAAAGCACAAGCAGTACCGGCATGCCTCTCAGGCCGGATACAAAAACAACGACACCGGCAGTCCCCAGGACAAACATAGCCAAGGGCAGGTAAGCCAGGAACTTACCCAGTGCCAACTGCCCTGGTTTGACAGCTGCCAGCCATAAAATCCCCAGGCGGTCAGCTTCGGACTGGTAGGCTGCGGCGATCAATTCTCCAAAACAGAAAACCCAGATCACAAACACCACAATCAGCTGTGAGGGCAGAGATATGACAAATGAGCGTAGACCCGGATGTAAAAATGGAACCACCGAAAGAATGAGCCAGGCTATCAGGCGAAACTTCGTTATGGAACTGCGCCGCAGAGAAAACCACTCTTTCAGCATCACCGCTTGTACGGTTGACGGCAGATGCAACGCAGACAAAAAACCCATCAGCCGCTGACCCTGATCCTTTTTAAAAGAAATACTGGCAGTCAGCCTCTCATAAAGACCAGGGGGTATCGGGAACATACCCGATGCAGGCGGCCGGGTTTCAGTTCCCGGCTGCCACAGGTCCTCTCCCCTCACCATCACTTTCCCTGATGTCGCCTTAAAGCCCGGTGACCATCCTAATGGTGGTGGTTTTCCCCGCACCCGTTGGCCCCGAGAAACCGAAAATCTCAC
>NZ_CDRZ01000292.1 GCF_000946815.1 Syntrophaceticus schinkii
CGTTGGGGTTCCGGCGGATCATTTAAATTGACACCCTCCAACCAAACGTTGGATTTAAATTTTCAACTATTTATATTACCTGTTTCCAAAAGTCAATTACGGAACCGATGGGGTATTGATTTTATGAATACTTACCAATAGTTTTTTTAATTCGTTCATCATCCCATACCCAACCCCTTTGAAAGTCTGGCAACTGCATTCTTCCATCCTTCACTGAATCAAGTAAGCTTTTCAGCATTTCTGAAGTGCTGTGAAAGATTGTCGGCATTGATAAACCCCCTTATAATTAACAACATCTAATATTTTATTGGTACCCGCTTGATTATTGTGGTGCAAAAACCCCTATAAACTAAAGGTTGGAACACTTTATAACAAATTGCCTCTGTTACTAAATTCGACATTAGTTTCCAATAACCTTCCAGAAACATAAATGATGGAAAGTCCGACCTTACGCTATCTCTTCCAAGTTGTGTAGCATAATTGTCCCGGATTTTCCATATGGCTTATAAATTAGTAGAGGATTATTTCAAATATCCGTGTACAAGCACTACAGTCCTTTTGCTGGGTGTATTTTTTATAGGACTCGGCAAAGCTATTTACTGCTGTCAGGTTGCGTTTTATAGACTCAAAGGATGCCTGTTTGGAAAAAGAAACTGGCAATTGCGGGTTCTGTTTGTTCGGGTATACAAGCTCATTGTTGCTATCATTGAAGTAGAGCTCCAGACGGTTATCGTGTTCCAAAGAACCCTTTCTGGTCTCTGTTGCTATTGCTTTAATGGAGTTAGCTGTTTTTAAATTGGCTGGTACAGATAAGTCATAATTCCCGCTTTTTTCTGTTTTCTGGAGGCTGTATCGACAACTTTGATGAGGACATATTCTCTCTTTCCTTTCCTTCACTCTTGCTTATCATTTGAGGTATCCAAAAAATAACGATTGTATTTTATCGAAGCATCTCATCATATGCAATCTTTACGTTATTCCAGCAAAAGCCATTGAGCTTAACATCTTGCAGAAATGCATCTTGAAACCCGGAATTGAGCAATTCATAAAGACTCATTCCCAAAGCCTTCATAATACTAGTAACACCCCTGCCTTTTCTCCTGTAAAAGCACCCTGCCTGCGCCGGGACCCACCCCTTTCCTAATGCTTGCTGTACCCCACTAGTAAAAAAATACCGGTACTTTGCAAGTGTACCTTTCCACTCAGGTACACCTGCAAAGAACCCATAAACTTGTTCTGGTTTCAATTGCGCGCAAACATCAGCAATGATTTCAGTCAGACCCACATCACGCCAGTACCTAGCAGTACGACTAGACATCATAGCCTCATATTTCTGGATAGGCTCAAATGCATCAAGCAGTCCGTACCCCGCGGAGATAATAAACAAACGCATCTGGCCTGCTCGAATAAGTCTAACAACAGCCGATTTCAGTCCGGGAATTGAATAGAAATGCCCTGTGTAAAGATACAAAGCAGATGTTATCTTTGAAGCTGTTTCAACACAACCCACCATACCCTGGCGAGCACTTTTCAACCTACAAAATAACTGCTCTAATTCTACATCCGGTTGGAAATACGATGTAACTGTTTTGCCTGTATCTTTCTTTGCTTTGCAACAGGGAATAAAACAAACTACGGGAACACTCACCTTTGGGCCAACCTTTCAATTACTTTTTGGTTAGTCCTCCACTTTCCTCAATCAATCAAAAAACACGCCATTGATTAATGCGTCCATTGTTAGACTTGTCGGGGGCAAAAGCAGGTGTTTCATTCCGTTTTTCGTAGTTCCATATCCTATCCAAGGGAAGTCATTACTATTTCTCCCATAAGCTCCTGGTAGTCCACGAAATATTGCGGTCTTCCTCCTGGAATCCGCCTGATGACATATCCGGATGCCCCAGCATAACGAATGCTTGAACCATCATCTAGACGAAACCAGACTCGCCCATAAGGATTATCCTTATCAAGCAAACGCACTGGTTCACTAGGATCTAGAGTAAACTTTACACCCAGAGCGGTTAAATCCTCAAACAATCGCCATTCGGGTTCTGTTTCTAGTAGCAATTGCTCAAGATTATACGCACGCTCCAAACCCAGCCGGCTGGTCCAGCGATGTTGGGTAAATCTATAACCGCTGGTATTGATTATGGGGATTTTCCTTTCAAAAACCTCACCTAATATAAAAAGCACCTGAGGTTCTTCTAAATTGCGTTTGGGCGGCCAAGGAGTCAGTATTTCCTTCCTCTGGACAATTTCAATGCTTTTCACCTGTGCATAATGGGTCACTGCCCCGGGGCTACGAATTTCTTGTGGTGAATAAATCGCCACCCATTTGGTAGCATATTGGCGCAATTGGGTTTTTAACATCGGCATATAATATAACTGCTTGTCAATTATCCATTGTAAATGCTGGCGCTGGTTCCCGGCACTCAATGTGCCTACAACTACGGGTTCCGCTGCAGATGAATGCCAATCCCTGGCCCGTTCATAGATGCTATGTGGTAAAGTATGTTCGGCAATACTAAACCCACCCATTTTTAATCTACTGCGTAGCCATTCTCTAACATATTCCTTATTGGCAGGTAAAAACGGTAAAGCTCCCACTCCAATCTGTCTCAGGGCTTTCCACAGTCTACTTTTGCAAAAAGGAACATTCGTTATTCCTCCGGGAAAAACTGCCGCCGCCTGTACCACGGTTCTTCTTTGTACCGGGCTTTCATCACTGCGGCTTTGAAATTCCAGAATAGCATCCCGGTATCGGTGCATAGAATTAAGAGCATCTTCGGGAGGCCCTGCGGATTTATAGCGGTCTATGTAATCAGGTGAAGCATCCAGCCTGTACTTGGCGTCAAGAACCAGATGCATTGCTGGCCAACCCTTGTTTTCCAGGGTAATCACCATATCCGGGCGCTGGGGAATAAGCATAGCCTCCCCCCGAAAACTGGGATTATAGGTGGCTGTTATGTGCCCACCTCCTTTTGATGGAAAACATACACGTTGTTCCTGACCCCGATTCAATAAAACCCTCAGGCCATTTTGTTGGACTGCAAACAACTCTTTTACGGGAATCTGCTGTCCCGTCTCCTCACTGATTAAACGAAGCAAGGCCAAATAGCACCAATACTCATACAGAAGGCTTAAATCCTTGACTGATAACTGTAATGGTCCGCCTTCTATTCGCAATCCTAACGATAATGCCAGGCAGTATTTATAGGCTTCCCGGTAACCGGGTAATCTTAATAACTGCAAGGAAACAAAACCTTGTGGAATTTCACCACTAGCTGCGGCCGCCAGTGGTTCCAAGCCCTGCAAACGCAGTATGCGCTTCCCCATATCCCCTAATTCCTGCAAAGCCTTCCGGCGCCGGGGAGTATCGTATAACTGACGTTCTTCCAGTCTTAACTGATTCAATCGCTGCTGAATAAGGTACAGCTGCCGCGATAACCAGCGATGTTCCACAGTATCCAGAGTACTCTGAGGACGGTCTTCGTAAATATATTCACGAACAGGTATATTGTTTTTTGTCCTGGTAAAACCACCCCGACCAGCGCCCCGCCGTACTGCCGCCAAAACCCGCCCGTTAATATGCTTAATCTTTTCCGCCCGTACCGGTATCTGCTCCCTTTTTAATCCCCGGAGCGGTTTGCGCGCAATATAATTCAATGCTTTTTCTAATTCATCTATCAGACCCCGCAATAGAATGAACCATTCTAAATCGGTCGATTGAGAAACAGTAAAGGTAGTACCAGTTTGGTAAGTTGAGCGTAAATATTCCATAGCTAATCCCGTCATTATATCCTGTACAGATGCCAGAATTTCTTCGTAGTCACTGGCATAGTCCAGCTTACTGGGAAAAACCTCAACCTGAAAAGAGAACTCTGGTTTGCCATCAACCAGAACGGTAAATTCGCTGTAACCTACCTGAGAACCAAAGTTAATGTACCCATATACTGTCGAGTGTTGATCATCATGATCTAAATCACTAATAATGACCGGATCAGGATGTTCTATATCCAGCCTGAATCCGGAATTACATCTGGCATATAGCTTGTAATTGGTTTCTTCGAAAAGACATGGCCCTTCATGTTGTTTAGGGCAATTTTCGATCTGGGGAGGTAGACCCTGCCGCCATACTTTGTGCCATACAAGATTCGTCCTGTGTTGGGTCAAAACCAGTCGACCGATTGCATCCTTATTCGGTAGTATGGCCGGTTCTTTGTAGACTGATTGACTAAATTTCAGATGCACCCGATCACTTTGTAGTTCAAAAAGCAATTTCATGACATCACATCCAAAAAGATGTAAACCCTTCGTGGACTAAACGCTCCCACATCAGACAAAGCCTTGCTGCAGTGCGAGGATACCGGGCATTTTCTAAGAAGGTAAGTCGGCCATTTTTATCCCAATCATCAATAATTATCTGAGCATCCTCTTCGCTTATATTTTTCGTCCCTTTAACAGCCCAACCTAACAGCTGTAACACAACCTTCCGAATAGGGGTGCTGCCGCCGATAATTCGGGGTAGAATCTTCATCTGTAAGGCCAGATCCAGGGGATTAACCTGCATCTTATTCGTAGTAACGAACGAATCTATGATATCCTCTGCATGCAATACAAATAAGGCTACTTCGTCCCTTACCCGGTAACCAACCTGCAACTGCGCCTGAATTAAAATGGTATTAACCTCAGTCAGTACCTTAATGACCTCATCTATCTTCTGTTTATCTTCGGCAGAAATATACCTTAGCCCATTCAGATTAATAGCACGGGGGAACCAGAGTTCCACCGGCCATAATTCAATACCGGGGTTCTCATCAAATTCATTTCCCCACAAATCTAAATGTATTTCAGATAACTCCATGGTAAAAGCACGATCCAGTACTTTACGGCTGAACCCATAAGCACTTTCATCCATATTGACAGTACCAACAATAGCCAGGTTAGGCGGCAACACCTGCTGACCCCACTCTTCATCTTCCTCTCTACAATCATGACAGATAAGAGGTCCGCTATAAAATTTGCCAGCTCTATCTGGGTGACGGTTTTCCACCTGGCTTAAAACCTCAGCAAAGTAGTGTTCTACCCGCGCCAGGTTCATCTCATCCATAATACAAACAAAATGCCTATCGGGATTATTTGTTGCCTCCCGAACGATCCATAGCAAGGCTCCCGGTTTAAACTGCCCCTGTAAATCAAAGTAACCCAGTACATCAGAGCTATCCGTCCAATCAGGTCTTACAGGAATCAGATGACAATTCCCGCCGGTTGCCTGGCTAATTAGTGCCGGTAGTTTTGATTTTCCTGTACCAGAAACTCCGGCCAGAATCACAAACGGTTTTGTACGTAAAGCAGTAACATAGGTAGCTATTTGCCATGGTTCGAAGATGAAGCCCTGGGAGGCAATGTGTTCGATTAATGAAGATATCATACCTCTATAATTTAAGGTCTTTCTCTTGACATCGCCTATATCAGTATTAAATATTGCCCATTCTGGCCATGTAGTGCTGGGTTGTGATTCTTGTATATACTTAAGTCCTTCATGATTAAACTTGAACAAATAACCCTGCTTAACTCTGCCTGTACTATCTATAGGACCTTGGGAAATAGCCAACTCCAGGATTCTCTGGGCTATCCCTTGAATATCTACTACAGGGTTAAGTTCATAATAATTAGTCCTTGCTAACCGCCCTTGTTCATCATTCTCATGTTCATGAGGATTTTCTGTTTCTATAGCTGTTGATGTAATTTTGCTTACATACCTTAATGCGTTATTAGCGTAATGAACAACGATATCTCCGACTTTCAATTCCTTCATATTTTCCCAATGGTGTATAACTCTACCGTCCTTGCTGCGAAGCGGGGCAAACAATACGCCCTTCTCTCTTTCGGCAGTTAAAGAATTACCCTGGTTTACCCACCATATATTAGGATGGTTATCAACTGTAATAAAATTTATTCGATAGGTAAAAGGGGTGTCAGTGCGAATAAAATCTATGTACTCGGCTCTATAATCCGGAATCTTAATATAGCCACTACCACTGCCTGATTCTTCTTTTATATTTCTCTCGTTTGCCAGGTAAGTATAACTGCTGCATAAACACGAAATCAGCAAGTCTCTAAAGTCGTTGTTACCCTGCCATTCTAATATTAAAGTATCTGTTTCCACACCACGATCTCGGTTATATAGTTTTGCATTAAAGGTCCGCCCTTCGAAAATTAATTGAACCTCATGTGACTCACCTTTTTCCAGATGTTGGTCGCCATTGGCAGCTTCAAAAAACTGATGAAACGCAAGTGGTATTTGACTGCCATATATAAAAATTGACCAGTCAACTTTTTTCCTGCCAATTAAATTTGGAATTCCGACCGGTCTAGACCAGCTTCTAACCTGGAGTTCCGAATTTTCCCCGTTTTCTTGCTCTATTTCATTTTCAGGAAAGATATTGACTATCTTAAAACCTTTCTTGACCAGATAACTATTAGACTCATCACCACCACTAAATGAGCTTACCGGCTGCTCTGTCGCCATAGATATAATTTGCTTTACCGGATACAGCCGTCCCTCTCTTTGTATAGCATATTTATGGTTTTTATTGTTTTGCCAGTTCAACCATTCTGCATTATTACGATATTCTTCATCAAACTTTTTCATTGCATCTAGTATAGTACCTTCCGACACATCCGTAATCACTCCATATCCCCCTTGCTGGCTGCTCAATAAGCTTAATTAGGGCTTGCTGAACAGTCCCCAAAATATTTATAAACCGCTCTTAGACAATTTAATAACTGCCAAAGTTAACTCTTAAGGGTTTAAAAAACATAGCAGATTGTTTTTTATCTGCTTTTTGACCAAATATACCTTCCAAAAGGGTGTATAAAAAATGGCAAAAAAGAGACCGCAGCCTCCGATCCAAATTCATTACCAGGAACTGTAACATGATCACGCTTTCAGCTGTTTCTTTCAGGCGCGCCATGATCCGGGCTAGGCCATATCTGCGTTTGCCTACTCCAAAACCACCTTCGATTTCGTTGCGCTCTTTCATATCTCGTTTTTCAAGCTCTTTATTTGGTCGGTCATCCCGGGGTGGGCGTCCCAGCGGTGGACCGCTTAATCTGACGCCATTTTTCTTGCAATATGAACGATTATCCCGGTTGCGGTAGATTTTATCTGCTAAGATTGCTTTGGGATAAAATCCAAAGCGTTCCTTGTAATTTTCTACAGCCTTCTGTAACTCACAGCTTTCATTGAAGGAATCCCAACTGAGGTGATCGATATAGAAGTAGCCATCTACCATGCTGACGGCTACTTTGGCTCCGAATTCGGTGTTGGCTTTGGCTTTGCCCCGTACTATGGGGCGAATATGGGGTTGGCAGATACTGACGATGCGGTCTTTGATTTGGTGGGTCTTATTGGTGTACATCTCTTGCTGTTGGCTGTAAAGTGTCCGGATGGTTGCCAGTTCACGGCTTTGCCGGGCGCTTAGATTGCCGTGTCCCTCAAGGTTGAGAAGTGAATCTATTGTCTTCAGGTTCCTGCACAGATAGGACAGTTGTTTGCCGATGGCTTTGCGGATAGCTTTTCCCCGGGGTTTCTTCTGTTTGGCTATTTTCAGGTAATCACGCCTGGCGTTCTGGCGATAGGTGCGGGGCTTTCTTTTCAAGCCCAGGCCGGTATGATATAGGGTGTCGATTATCTTTTCGGTTTTCTCCCTAGCTTCATTAAGCAGAGACAGATCTGTTGGATAGCGGATATCAGCCGGGGCACAGGTGGCATCAAGTAGCAATTTACCCTTATTGGTCGGCTTAGCAGTTTTGGAGCCCTGTTCGGGAGGGGTACCGCCAGGATGGGGAGGTCCACCTGGTTCATCCGGATCCTTTAGTTTTTTTGTTTGCTTTCCCCTGCAGATCAGTTCATTTATTTTGTTCAGTGTTTCCTTATCCAAGCGCTTGCGGAAGTGAACCATTAGCGATGGGTCAAAGGGGGGTTCTATTTGGTACTTTTCCAGCCCGATGAAGTATTGGAGATATGGATTTTCGGTGATCTGTTCCACGGTTTCCCGGTCTGTAAATCCGCATTTCTCTTTGATGATTA
>NZ_CDRZ01000293.1 GCF_000946815.1 Syntrophaceticus schinkii
CGGCTTTATTTTACAAGCGAATTAAACAGTTCTTTAAGAATTACCTGTTTCTGTTAGTTCTCTTAAAAATCTGCTCATAGTTGCTTCACTTGGTACGCTTGCAATTACGCCAAATCCACATATGTATCGAAATACAGGGTCATTTTTTAGTCTTCTGACCAATGCAGCCATTGTCGGTATTTGCTCTATCTTTGCAGCTATTAATGCTCTTAGTTTGTATTTGGCATTGTATCCTCGAGGTCCATTATGTTTTCTGGGTAGCCTGGATATTATTAGATTCAAATCAAGGGTGCTAAAAATCTTTTCCAGTCTAGTTTCAGGTTGCATTTTTAATGCATCTTCGAAGGAAATCAGGCACTGTTGTCGAATATACAAGGTAGCTTCATCCCTTTCCACTTTTGTTTTATTTGGTTTGATTTACCTTATAATTCGGCAAAAGTTGGGGTGAAGCCTTTATTTTAGGCCTTCAAAACCTTGATTTCAATGAGTTTTTTAGAATGAAATTTTCTCATATGATAACAATAAGAACACAACAGATACACCTAAAATGATTATCCTGCCGGTTTCAATAGTAATATCTGCTGAATTGAGGATAACTATCATTATTGCAGTAAAACAGACTGAAAGGATTGCGCTAATCATTATGAGAATATCGCATTTTTGATATCCAATTAAATATAGTCCCAAATAGAAGAATGAACAAATAGAAAGGGAAAACGCAACTGATACAAAGAAAATAGTTAAAATATCACGCATCCCAAAATCAAAGTATTGGTGTCCTTTTACGGCAACAAGCATATGGGTGAAAATTACTGCAATTACAGTTGCAACTAGTACCCATAAAATATACGATATATACTTACTTAGAACGATTGTCTTTTGTTTGATCGGCATCGTTCTTTCATATCTGTTCCATCGTGTAACCGAATCTCTACGAATACTTGTTAGGGCTAAGACTGAGATACTTAGGAAAGTAATGAAGATAAATGCCTGTACCGGCAAGATGACCAGATCCCCATCCTCAAGATCATAGTCGAACGGCCCCTCAACCTTGGGAAGCGGGTTGCCGAAGGGGTTATCAAGGGTGTAGCCGCCGTTTCCGTCCGGCTTATACACGCCGTAGTACCAATAGCCCGGGCTGCTTGCGTTCGGGTAGACCACTCCCGGATCGCCTAGAGTCGTAATGTCATACAACATCGGCGCAGCAATATAGCTCTCCGTGTTATATTTTTGAATAATGGGACTTTGCGAGGCTGCGACCGCGTCCATCACAGTCGGTACGAACGATCCGGAAAGCCGAGGGGCGGGTAATACCCATTGGCCAGAACAGAAGCCAGCGAGCCTCCGGCAATGAAATTAGCAGGAGCATATGCCTGATCATAGTACTCGATGGCTATATTATTTACAGGTGCGCCGACTCCAGTATCCGTAACCACGAACGTGAAGTCTGCGTAGACAGTAGGGTCGGTCGAAAGATAGGCGCTCATGCTGTACGGTCCGTTGGCGTACTTGGATCAACATTTACACCCACATAGACCGCGTATTCATCAGTGTCCCATTGATCTAAAAAAGCATAGGAAACATATACCAGGTTACTAATGCCCGGCGTTATTGTAGCTCCAGGTTAGATTTTGGGCATCGGCATAGGTATGCGGGACTTCAATCCCGATGCTGAGATCGCTCTTCCTTTATTTCAAGTGCCTTTTAAAAAAGACACCAATAATTCGCTCGACAATAATAGACAAAAAGAACAGGTTGCTGTATGCCGGATCTCTAATTCTGCTCGTTTTTCAGCTTCAGAACAGCTTCTTGGGTAAGGCCGGTGATTTCAGCAACTAGGTCTGCCGGCAATCCCTTTTTCAATGCCGCCTTAGCTGTCTCTATTTTGCCTTCTAGTTTACCTCTCTCTCGACCCTTCTCATGCCAATACGTCTGGACTATCTTTCCTCCTTTCGCCGTCCTTTCGTTTCAGGACACACCGCCGGGTACACCAATATGAAGCGCAAAGCTTTAAAGGCTTTGCGCTTTCTGCATGTCTGTTTTTGAAGTAAGCGTCAGGATATACCTCCGTGACTTGTCTCTTCTAGTTTGTCTCTTCTCGCTTTGAAAAATCATAAGCAGCCCTAAACAATACCTTTGTATCACTCGTTTCCTTTTCAAGATCTTCTAAGCCGAGCTCTTCTCTGTCCGTTACCACAACCGCCATTTCATCTTCTTCTTCCAGTATAAGAAAATTCGAATAGACTCCTATCATGACGCTGTTCTCATTCTTACTTTGCCGTGTTTCATCTACTGCAACCCAATAATTCTCTCCGTCACCAATAACATCTGTAATGCGAGGAGAATCCCCGTGCTGTTTATCGTATTCGAAGATTCGCAACGATCTCAGCCGGGTTCGTGTAAATGTGAAAACATCTTTTCCATCATGTATGACTCTCCCATCCACAATCACAATAGTAGGATCAAATCGTTCCGGAGAAGGAGGATAATTCTCAGGAAAATCTACTGTCGCGGGCCAGGACGTACTGGTTGCCGGTTCTAAAACCTGTGTGATTTCTCCCCGGAAATAAAGAGTCTGCCTTTCCTGTATTTCTCCCCGCCATTGAAATTCAATTCGATCACCGAAAGAAGCATCTAAATTTTTATGCCTCCCTTCAATAGTTACCAGCTCGGTTGGACTCATGATGATATCATATGTACCTCGACCTAGTTTTGCTTCTACGCGGTGTATTTTTTTTCTTCTTATGCCCATTGCCAAAACATTACCATCCTTAAGTTGAGTAATATAAATCACTTCTTCTTTCCCTCGCGGAAATTCACTATGAAAAAAACCGATCGCCAATACCACAGCGAATACGCTGCCAGTAATGATAAAAAATGTCTTTAATTTTTTAGTGGATCCTTTTTTATTCATAAAATTCGCATTCCTTTTCCTCGTCGTGTAGATTGCACATCATACTACTGAACAGGATCACTTGCCGAATCGAAAGTCCATTCATCCAAATCGTAAGCGCTGACATCAACCCAGTTATCACCAACAGGCACACCTAATTTACGTATAGGATCGTGTTCTTCAGCGAAAATTGAATAAGGAGCTCCCATTGGAAACACTGCATAGCTTCGTTGAGCAAGAACCTTGAAACGGCCGTCATATTCTGAACCCGATCGTGCTAACCCCCATTTTCTAATCTGCCAATAATAACTTTTATTCGCGATTAAATCATTGGCATCTTCCACACCAACACAATAGGAAGCTTCCTGATCATTGTCAAATAATCTTGTATCTAAGTAAGCGTTAGGCTGATTGGTAAACCAGCCAACAATGTCTTTTGTTTCGTCAAAAAATGAATGCCCATCGTTATAATTATAGAACACTACTTCCATCTCTAACGCTTCATTAGAATCTAATTGTAAATTATCAAGTGTCTGTTGATCATATCTATAACTTAAATCAACAGATGAGACACCCTGAAATACCCGATCAGCAAAATAAACACTTACTGTATTTGGAAACCATTGATACCCTGCTTCATAACGAGCATTTCCATCTCCACCGTGAGGAGCAGACAGAGTTGGAAGACATAAAGAGATATTGCCATTATTCTGATTATACCACCAGATCTCATTGGCTAATCCTAAAAAATGAAAGGATCCATTAATACTGGAATTTACTGCTTGAATACTGGACAATTGATTTAACGGAACGATAGGCCTATCATTCAATAATTCTATAGAATTGATTTTTTTTACATGACGCAATGGATTCCATACAACATTTGCAATTCAAAAAGAGAAGATAACCCAGTGTTTAAGCGGGTTTCTTCTCTTTATTATTTTTTAACTGTCGAAAATAGAATTATATGATAAAAATGTCAAAGTGACAGAGGGACGGGGGTCATGTCACCATCCTGGATGACATGACCCCCGTCCCTCTGTCAACCTCATAATACTTCCCATATTTATGATATTATGTTAAAATGCAAAAGTGGATTTAAAATTATGCGCAAGGTGATTTGAGGCAGATGTAAGGAGGGGATGGGTATTTATGGGTTTACACGGAATATTCGGTGAAGTGTATGGAAAAAACTCTATGCTGATCTTGTTATTAACGGTTGATATCTGTCTTTTGTTTGCCGGGAATTCGGCCATTAATCTGAGATGGAGTGGTATAATATATCCGACGCCTGAGCTTTACAACGCTTTTCTTCCCAATGATTACATTAACCTGTTTATAGGAGTACCGGCATTGATTTTTTCTGTTATTCTGGCTCTGTGTTCCATAAAGATTGGCCTTATCGGCTGGACGGGCTCACTGCTGTTTGTTCTTTACAATGAAATAGCTTATCTGTTTGCTGTCAGAAATGTATATAGCATTATTGTGAATGCAACTATCGTATTGCTTGGTGCAGCCGCAATCATATTGATGCTTACATCACTTGATTATCAGGCGCTTTTCCCGGTCGCGCCCATTATCCGCCGCCCTGGAATTTACGGCGCGATACTCATCCTCATGGGGGTTCTTTTTATTGCACGGGCACTTATAAATATTATTACAGCAGTGAGCGGAAATTCAATTTTATCTTTGCCGGAAATCGGGGTCAACATTGCCGACGCAGTTATATGTCCTTTTTGGATCATTAGCGGCATACTTTTATTCAAAAAGACGGCGGCAGGTTTCACGGCAGGCTGTGTTTCATATTTTCACGGATCTCTGCTGTTTATTGCGCTGATAATATTTATGGTCATCCGGCCGATGTTATGTGATATGAAACTTGTGACTGAAGACCTTCTCTTCATTGGGGTCATGACCCTGATCTTTTTAGTTCCTGCCGTATTAATAACGCGTACGTTTCAGCTCTAATGGCAATAAAGGCAATGAGCGGAAAAACAACTCTCTTAAAGCATATTTACAGAGCTTTGCCCCTTGAGAAAAAGACGATTTTTATTAACGGTACTGAATTAGAAAAATTCTCCTATCGTGATAGCGCCCGTCAGATTACAGTTATGCGGCAGGAGAACACCTCTGATTTTGATTATACTATTCTTGAAATGGTTTTGATGGGACGCTCTCCGTATAGAAGATTTTTTGAAAGCGATACGGCCGATGATAAGCAAATCGCGTTAAACGCGTTAAAATTTGTCGGCATGGAAGAATATGCCGGCAGATATTTTGCAACCCTCTCCGGTGGAGAAAAACAACGGGTTTTAATTGCCCGTTCACTTGCCCAGGAAGCGGATATTCTGATTCTTGACGAGCCGACCAATCATCTTGATGTGCATTATCAATGGGCATTGATGGATGTTATTAAGAGCTTGAATAAAACAGTGTTTTCAGTTTTTCGCGAGTTAAATCTCGCCTGTTCTTTTTGCGATTATCTTTTTGTGTTAAGCGAAGGTGCTATTGTTGCCCAGGGTGAGCCTTCAGAAATATGCACGCCCGCACTTTTGGCCGACGTGTTTCGCATTGATGTCAATATTATTACTGATGAAGATAATATACCATATATTGTATATAAAAGAACCCTGGGGTAAAAGCACCAATCGGCGGTAGAGAAATAATATTAATATAGTAAGCAATCAGGCGGGCTCAATTATGGAGAAGGCTATTGGAAAACCGAGATTCCCAAGGCGCCAACGGTGGTTAACAGCGTGCTCCAGAGAACAACGCCGACAGTCATCCAAAACAACAGCTTGCCAACCGGAGCCCCCAGCGCGATCCCCAGGGCAGCACCCAGAGGGGCGCCGGTAATTAACGGAGCCAGCAATCCTAAACCCGCTACCCCGTAACGGTTCCAGATTTTTTTGATGGTTTCCTGCCGACCGCCTTCTTTGGCTTTCGAAGGGTCATCTTCCCGATTCTTCTGCTTGCGACCCAGCAGCCAGGCGCGAAAGCGATCACCCAGCAGCACTATGATAACCACCCCCAGGGTCGCCCCCACAGCCGTAGCAACCCCTATTGCTACAGGATGCGCATTCATGACAAAGCCAGCCGGAATGGCTGCCCATAATTCGAGAGCAGCCAGACTTAATATCGTTAACAGTTTTACTGTTTCCATAAAAGCACCTGCCTTAAACAGAGGAACGTTCTTTGTTGGCCTTTTTATTATATCAAAGCGCAAGGAGTGTTTGGCAATGGGTACTGTGGGCCGCTCCCGTCTTGTGATTCCCGGACCAGCGTCCCTGCCATTTTATGCGCATCTAGTTTGTATAATATGATGAACTGTGCAGTGGTAGAGCACAGCGAAAGAAACGCTAGTAATCAGTTTAAAGCGACATTACAGAACTCCTGAATTACCTGTAAGCTGAGCATTCCTGCACCGGACTCTAAAGCTTCTTTGCTTTGCGGGCAATAACTCCATATGTTTCCGAATTCTCGGTAAGAGGCTCACCTTTTAAATTATTGTAAATATTTTCAACCTTAAAATGATGATCGTTAAGTAATTTCTGAACTTCCGCCATTTCAAACAGTCGGTGATAGAGTCTGATGATATTAATTGAGCCGTCTTCAGCGATAATCGTATATTGTGTTCCCTCTGTTCTGGGTTTTTCATATATAAAAGTGTTCATTATTTCAACATAGGGGTCAGGACTCCAAAAACCGCTCTCCCGTATAGAAATGCTAGTTGATTCAGAAGATTCCCTGTTTACCGTAACTACATCAAATACAAATACTCCGTTGCTTTTTAGCGAGCGGTGAATTTTGTCCAGCAGCCGGTTTTGTTCCGTGCTGTTCAGCGCACAGAAATCATAAAAAATGAGCGTGGCTATATCAAAGGACTCCGCATAATCAATATCGAGATAATTCATTCTGGTAAAATAAATATTTTCATGCCCGGCTTTAATATATCGGTTGGCATAATCGATTGATCGCTGGGAAAGGTCAATCCCTTTAACCTTTGCTCCCGTTTCCGCAAATTTCTTAACATAAAGTCCGGGCCCGCAGCCCAGGTCAAGTACTATCCAGTGGAATATAATCGGTATCATTGACCAGGAATTCCATATCCTTCTGATTTATCCTTCCTTTATAAAATGTGTTTTATTAACGTTACGATGTTATCCCTTAGAGTCCAAATTAAAAACAAAAGCGAGGAATATATGGAACGTCTGGACCACCTATCATATAACCCTGGATTAAGAGTATAATGTATAATATTACTCAAAATCCTAGTCATAACCATTATATTTCTGCAAGAGCCGGGGATGGTAGAGGTTTCTTTGATTCCCTGGATTCTCCGGGACGGTTAAGGGGTGATTAGTGATGAACATTCCGAAAATCAGGCCCTTTATGGATAGTGATGCAGAGGTACTGCACCAGCTCATCTATCAGACTATAGATGATGCCTATACAGGTGTTTATGGGCCCAAAGCTATTCAATACTTCAAGGATTATCATTCCAGCAGCCATATACTGGACGATGCCAGACAAGGGCAGACCATGGTGCTAGAGTTGAATGAACGGATTGTCGGTACCGGTACCATATGTGAACAGAATATACGCAGGGTTTTTATTTCCCCCGCGTTTCAGGGCCGAAGTTTCGGGCGTATGGTTATGGAAACTCTGGAGAAAAAGGCTTTATTGATGGGTCTTCACCATTTAAATCTCGATGCTTCATTGTCTTCACAGGCATTCTATCAGCATCTTGGTTACCGGACCAGGGAAAAAGGATATATTCAGGTGAGCGACGACGAAAGGCTGGACTACTTTTATATGGAAAAGGCCTTAAACGCTAGCTTTACAGATGATAATGAAATCGTGTCCTTGCCTGGTGAGCATATTGTAACAAGAAAGGCCGAACCAACAGATGCCCCAGCCATGGCCACGATTAATGTAGCCACCTGGCGCGACAGTTATGGAAAATTTCTTCCTCGCCAGTTGATGGCGGAACTCTCCTGTTCCCAAAAACAGGCGGAGATCGAAGATTTCTTTGCCCGTTGGGAGGAAAACCAGGCAGTGGCATTGGTCATGGAGAGCAAAAGCGGTGAAATGATGGCTTTTATCATGGCAGGAAAAAACCACCGTCAAGACTTAAGGTATACGGGCGAAATCTATAACCTGCACGTAGCACCAGCTTTTCAGAGCCAGGGCATTGGGCGTTACCTGGTATATAGGGTTTGTCAGGCTTTTCGACAGAGAAACTGGAATACCATGATGGTCTGGGCTCTGGCGGAAAACCCCAGCCGCCCTTTTTATGAAAAACTGGGCGGTCGTGTCATCGCCCAGGATATTGGTGAGTACCGGGGGTTTACGACTCCCGTGATTGCATATGGTTGGAATGAACTTCCCATATGTTTTTGAAACTTATGTCGGAGTAATCCCATGTATGATAGCAAAAATCCAGAGTAATTAAATTACGTTAAAACTTAACTTCTTCTTTATTAATCTCTAGCACAGAAAATTCGATGTTTGGGGTTTTTGGAAATGATTATAACCAAATGTAATGATTCTGCAGGCGAGTATAATTTTACCGTGGTTTATAAGTTCTGTCGTTAATAAAAGGAGGTTTGCCAATGCAATACGAACAGGTTTTACTTAAGCTGGCTCCGTGTGGGCTGGACTGTAGTCGTTGTGCGGGATACAGGGATGGAGAAATCGCCCCTACACTATGTAGTGATTAGCGGCAATTGCAAAAGAAATTTATAAAACATATTCTTCTTAAACCCGTCATATAGTTGTCATGTTTTGCATGGTATAATCGAGAAAAATAATATGAGGAGGCCATAAATATGCAATATCAGTTTGTTGTGGAAGAAAAGGAAGCTCAGCCCACAATATCCATACGGACCCGAACAGCGCTTGAAAACCTGCCCCAAGTATTGGGGAAAGGCTATGAGGCCATTATGAACTATCTGAGTGAAATAGGCGCCCAGCCTTCCGGTGCACCTTATGTGGGCTATTTTAATACGGATATGCAAGACCTGGATATCGAATGTGGCTTACCGGTAGCACAGCCGGTAGCAGGCACTAATAAACTTAAACCCGGTGAAATCCCGGCTGGCAAACAGGTATCCTGTCTCTATACCGGGCCCTACAATCAAATCGAGCCTGCTTATAATTCCATTATGGAGTGGATACCCGCCAATGGGTACACCCCAACCGGTGTCTGTTATGAGTTTTATCTTAATGATCCCGCGGAAACGCCGGAAAGTGAACTGTTAACCAAGATTGTATTTCTTCTTAAGTAAATAAGAGAAGGAGTTTTGGTTAAATGGCTCGTCCGCAAGCACTTGGATTTTGTGGAGCAACTCATTGCCGACCTCGACCAATCATCGATAGATTGGCCGCGCCCTTGGAAAGCGCCATTGCCTTACTGTGTACCATTCCCGGAGAGGATCGCAACATCGCCATTACGATCCTCTCCGAGATCGGTACGGATATGTCTCAGTATTAATGCGGGACAGTCTCATATTCCCCGACCTGTCTGTATTTAAAACGGATTTATGATTGTAACTCCCATTATGTTAGCCCCGTCCTGTATATCTTCCGTATGTCACTATTACCTGATAGTTTTTGGATTATTCAAAGGACATTTGAGGTAAAAAGCATGTTTGATAGGTCAAAATATTTTACGACAATGGGTCTTAGATTATTGGGAACACAGGTTTGCGTTCGAAACCACTGTGTAATCCAAAGCGATAGCATATAATTAGTTTTATGAAAATAATAAAAGGGGTTATACAAAATGAAGGATTTTAAATTTAGATAGGCAAAAAGCCCTCGAATTGGCTACAGAATTGAGTTTAGAGGTTTCTTTTGATTCGGAGAAACCAGGAGTTTACATTTTAAATAACGGGGATGAAACATTTTACAAATTCCAAGACTTTTTGCCTGAAATTTTCAATTACACTCTAGATGCCTACGTTACAAAAGAAACAAACAACCTGGAGGAATTATCTGAAAAGATTTCAAAACCAATTCGAAGGGAAATAAAAAGTATTGGAATTGAGGACAAATTTAAAGAGTTTGGGTTGTATTTTGATGCAGCCTGACTTTTCAAAAAGGGAGTTAAAAAATGAAAAGCCGTGTTGCAATTTAAAGATTATCATGTTCGGGTTATTTTAAATAGCTTAAAAAAAACGTCCAATGGGATTTCAGCTTGTTCGAGAATGCTTTTTAGAGTACCCTTTGCAATTTCACTATGCATTGGAAGAATGATAACTCTGGTTGGGTTCCCGGTCTTCTTATATTTCACATGGTTTCCTCTCTGTGCTGCTTTTTCAAAACCGAGTTTTTCTAAAACCTGAATAATTTTTTTAGGCGGCAGCACTGGATATTTAGAACCCATTATAAAGCAACTTCCATTGTTGTTATGAAAGTAGGGATGCTGCTATTTTCAGGAGATACGTCTTCGTAAAATAATTCTAATGCTTCACGTAAATTTTTTATTGACTCCTCAATTGTTTTACCCTGAGATGCTATATTGTTTTCAACACATCTTGCAACATACCAATTTTCTTCTTTTTGAATGATAACAGTTACTTTGATATTCATTGTTATCACCTCATTCTAGATATTTACATTTTTTTATATTATACCATAGATGGGGTCAGGCTTGAGTAATTTACTTAATGATCGGGGCCAGGCTTGCTTTACTGCTTTTGTCTTTGCTAAATCGAAAGACTTCTCATTCATGTTGAGGATGCAGGTGTGGCGATTTAATCGCAAATTAATGATGCTGTCAGCATCGAATTAAGAAGAGCATGCTCCAACGGAAAATACCGGTTGCTGGCGATAATTAAGCTTAAAATGAAGGCCGCAGGTGGTGCTTAACATCTCGGCCGTTATTATAACTGTAAAGAGGGGATTCCCTTTCAAGGGGAAGGTCATTTTTCGCATTCATGTAGGGAAAATGTTCTATTTGCAGAATATATCTACTGAAAGCAAGTAAAAGATAGTTTAAATTTGTGGAGTATCTCGACTACCATGAACCATCTTGTTAAAGATCAAGCCATTTTGTGGTGTAAATTCTCGTAGTCAATCCTAATAATTAATAGGTGTCAAAAAGTTCTAAATATTGCTTATATAAGTATACCCTGTTTCTTGCTGTCTTGCTGTGAGTTCTATAGGCGTAATGTATGTAAAAAAAAACAACCTGCTAAAGGTTAAAGAAAGGTTAGTTTATCATGATCTATGTTAAAAACACTCCACAAAATGCTGGGGTAGCCATTTAGGCGACTTTATGGATTTTGAACGCTTATATGATTCATTACACAACGTCGTAGGTGATGAGGGTGAGTTTATATACTATGAAACTGCAAGCTTGAGGGTTTTGGGTGTTTGTTATGATATTCGCCATGCCCTGATGGGTGACCGGGAAATAGAGTTCGTTGACAACGGCATGGATGAAGCAAAGATGAGATGGATGTCGGCGATCACACCTGATAAGAATGTATACCTGAAGATCAAGGGGTGACAGAGGGACGGGGGTCGTGTCACCGTCCTGGATGACATGACCCCCGTCCCTCTGTCACCACCAAACGGTACCCTTGCGAGGGGAGGAGCTTTTCTCCCCGAGCTTGCTAATATCAAAGCGCAAGAAGTGTTTGGCAATGGGTACTGTGGGCCGCTCCCGGCTTGTGATCCCCGGACCAGCGTTCTTGCCATTTTATGCGCATCTAGTTTGTATAATATGATGAACTGTGCAGTGGTAAGAGCACAGCAGAAAAGAAAACGCTAGTAATTAGTTTAACCTGAAATCGGATGATGATTTTCTTACAGAGTTATATAACGTTAAATTTTTAGGATTTTGAGATACTAACTACGTGATTCTTGCC
>NZ_CDRZ01000294.1 GCF_000946815.1 Syntrophaceticus schinkii
CGAAATACCCTTAAGCCTTCTGAATTATGACCGCCAGATTACTAATGATCTTCAGAAGTACCGTGAAATGCAGGCAAATCTGAACGGCAAGCCATGTACAAGGTCGATGCCAAGTGTTCAGAAAAAATAATCTCCAGGATGCATCAAAAAAAATTACGTTCCTTGGGTAACTGAAAGTAATAATTACCAATTCACTGGCTATATTGCCCAGTGGCTTGACATGCAAGCTGAAAAAGAAAATCTTGAATTCGGTTCAGAAAGTCGAATTCGTTCAGAGTTTTGTTGGCGGAGCTATCCCCTATCATCTGGATACCGGCTTGCAGTTTCCAGCCCAAACTTTAGCTGAGTCAGGTAAATGTAGTGATAAATCGTTTTTGGCCGCGGCGATCTTGGCCAATATGGGATACAAAGTGGCACTGCTCAGCTTCCATACTAAGAACCACATGACAGTAGGAGTCGCTTTGGATGGCACCACCCCAAGTTATTCCCCGGCAGTCGGCTTCGATTACAATGGAACCAAGTATTACTTCCTGGAGGTAACCGCGGCAGGCTGGAAGGTGGGACAGTCCAGCAGTGGTTTGGAAGCGGTTGAGCCGGAGGCGATTATACCGGTGTCTTGTAAACCAGCATTATAGGGGGTAAACTGTGTTATGCAAAAATGGTTATTTATTATACTTGGGGTTATTTTGCTGGTAGGGATACTATTTTATTTTAAATACAGTCGAATTACCAGGTTAAAAAGGCGGTACATGCAGTTAACACATCAAAGTCATCAAATCGCATATGAATCGCTGCAGTGGCAGCTTAACAAACTCAAAACGAAGACACCAGCTTCCCCGATGCAGTCGGAGCTTCTTTCCCGGGCATCGCTGAGGGCAGTACAGGCAGCAGCCAATCTTGATAACCTTGTTTGATGATATTGTAATAAGCCTCGGAAGGTTCCTGGCTGCCTTTCTGGGTCATCACATAGGCAAAGGCTTCGTGAGTGTTCCCCTGATCGTCTTCCACCATTACCTGAATTTTAGTGGTCAGTTCGTCTGGATGATGGGGGTAGGCATGGGGCGGTTTTCAAGGTAGAATTGATTAACGAACTATGGTTACATTACCATTTTTATGTGGGAGTGTTCAGACTTGAAAAAACTCTTATCACTGTTCGCCCTTTTCGCCCTCTTATTTCTTACTTCATGTGCCGGCAGCGACAATTCGGTGCAGGTAAGCGGGCAGCAAAAGCAAAAATCTTTAATCAACGAAAGTGGTATGACGGTACAGGAAAGGTTCGAGACTCCTGACGGATTCACAAGGGTTTCGGTGGATGATGGTTCTTTTGGCGAGTATTTAAGGAATCTTCCTTTAAAGTCGCACGGTTCCAGGGTTAGGTATTATAATGGCGGTGTAAAGCTGAAGGATGTCCATGAGGCGGTGGTGGACATTGACGTTGGGGAAAGGGACTTACAGCAGTGCGCTGATGCTGTTATTAGATTAAGAGCGGAATATCTGTATGGGAAGGAACAATACAAAAGGATCCATTTTAACTTCACCAACGGCTTTAATGCTGATTATGTCACCTGGAGGCAGGGGAACAGGATCGCAGTTGAAGGGAATCGGGCAAAATGGGTAAAATCGGCGGGGCAGTCAACCGATTACGCCAGCTTCAGGAAGTATCTGGATATGGTATTCGCCTATGCGGGGACATTGTCGCTGTCACAGGAAATGAAACAAGTGCCGTTGGAAGAGATGCAAATAGGTGATGTGTTTTTGAAGGGGGCTACTCCTGGGCACTGTGCGATTGTTGTTGATATGGCAGAGAATCAGGCAACAGGAGAAAAACTCCTTATGCTCGCCCAGAGTTATATGCCGGCTCAGGATATTCATATTCTGAAAAACCCTCAAAACAAAGGATGGAGCCCCTGGTATTCCCTTAACTTCGGAAAAATCGGAGAAAAACTCAAAACTCCTGAATGGGAGTTTACTGCTAACCAATTGGTTAGGTTTGAAGAATAATGTTTAAGATGTGACGGCTACGCCAGACCTCTGACACCACCCAATAAGGTGATAAAACAATGGAGATTCATGAACGCCTGACTGCTGTTGTGCAGCTGATGGAAGAAAGAAAAAAGCTGATGGGTAAGTTCAGACAAACCCAACAGATGTTAATCGCGGAGAGGAATCGTTTTGTTCATTTAAAGGGCATCCTAACTTCTGAGGGCAGAGATGTGGAGCGGCTGGAGGGGCTTACACTGATCAGTCTTTTTTATACTGTGTTGGGGACCAAAGAAGAGGCTATGCAAAAAGAGCGACAAGAATATCTAGCCGCTAAACTGCAGTATGATGAATGTGGTGCAGCCATCAGGGACCTGGAAGTGGAATTGGAGAATTTGGAACGGGAATTGGATGCCATTGGGGATCCGGAGGCGGAGTACCAGGCCGTATTACGGGAAAAGGAAGACGTTTTGCTTCAATCCGGTGGGCTGGTCGCTCAACAGCTTTTTGAGATTGATGAGGAAACGGGGCGTTTGCAGGCCAAGGTGAAGGAGCTGAAGGAAGCGATACGGGCAGGTGAGGATCTGGAAACGGCCTTGAATGGAATGGAAGCTCGCTTGAATAGTGCCCGCAACTTCGGAATCTGGGACATTTTGGGGGGCGGCCTATTAGTCACCGCAGTGAAGCATCTCCGCATCAGTGATGCTCAAAGAGATGTGCACAAGATTCAGCAACTGCTGCGTCGCTTTGAGCGAGAACTTGCTGATGTGCAAATAGAGACGGACATTGGGCTCGGTGGATTTGCTACATTTGCGGATTATTTCTTTGATGGCTTTATCGTCGACTGCATCATACAGACGAGAATAAACAGTTCGCTGGACTGCACAAGAGAGCAGAGGGTGAGGGCACAGCAAATTATTGCTGGACTGCGGCAAAAGCTGGGTGAAACCAATGAATGCTTAACAGAACTCCATGAACGAAGAAAGCAGATTATTGAGAAAGCGTAGGTGACGGGCGAATCCCCTGCCTCCGATGATGCGGCGAGATAAAGCAGATTATTGAGAAAGCGTAGGGGAGGGCACAGCTATTAACCCCATCCTGGCAGGGGGCAGAATTCCGTTGGCTGAAGAACGCCACTGTGTGCTTAAATGAAGGAAATCTATCAAAAGAAGCGAATCTCTTTTTATGTGAGAAAGGGGAGATTCTTATTTTACATCACCTGCTGCGTGGCCAAATTGTTATCAAAGATCACACGGTAAATGAATACATTGAAAAGCACTACAAAGACTCATTTGGTGACAAGTTAAAAGATGTGAAGGTCTTTTTTATAGATGGAGGCCTGTGTCTATGTGCCGCATTAAAACCGCACAGGCTTTTACCCGATGTGATGGTGGATATAAACTTTGCCCTTGATTCATTTGATTTCAGGCCTGGGGCGCATAATTTTAATTTCAGGTTTACTGAAAAGCCTAAGTTGACCTTTCCGGAGCAGAGAAGCAAGGTCAGCTTGAGAATTCTTAATTTTATTTTTGAGAAGATTGTCGGATCGAAAAGGATCATTGGGATTGTGAGCCGTAAACTGAATGAGATGAGTTTTCTGGCCTGGAATTATGACCGCGTGACACTTGACCTGGACAAACACCCTGAAGCTAAAAAGCTGTTCGAGAAAAGGGTGCCTTTAATCGGCATGAAAATTTTTGATTTTATAGGCGTAAAAGAGATTCTTTTCGGGAAGGGCGAAGTTGTCCTGAAGCCGAAAATTTATCCGGATGATCTCGTTGAAAAACTCCAGGACATTCGTGATCTAGTGGCTGCCGGGAGAGAGCGCAAAGAAACAACTGCCACGGTTGCCACAGCCGCCACAGATGCCACAACTGCCACATCCGAAAGGGAACAAATTTTTTCTCGTGATTGGTGCAAAGAGTAAAGCAGTTTCCCGATACACTACAAGCTCATGTGGAAAAAGAGCTTCCGAAACTAAAAGAAACCACCGCCCAAATCGGGGGCAAGCTCTGGGATGGGGTTAATTATTTATGGGATGCCATGAAAGACCCGGAGGTGCCCCAGGAGGCAAAGTTTATAGCTATTGCGGCTTTGCTCTATTTTGTCAGCCCTATTGATCTGATTTCCGACTTTCTACCAGGGGGTTATGCCGATGACGGCCTGGTTCTAGCCTTAGCCGTTAAGGCAGTCGCAGATATTCTAGAACACCACGAGGTCTCGCTTAACTCAACGGCCGCATTGAATCCAGGTGACTAACAACTCCCATGGTGCCTATCCGTACCTGACACCAAGCAGCCCCGGTGCCGTGCGCTTCTAGGTGACTACCCGGTGACGACTACCCGGTGACTGTCACCAAATAGCCGAAGTTGTCTATACAAGTTCTGAACTCCAGGTGGCTGTCACCGGAAGTAATCGGAAGTAATCGGAAGTAATCGCTACTAAGGCAATCATGACTGATATGACTAATTAAAAACACAGCGGAATTAGATATTCATGATCGCTTGGCTGCGGGGAAAGAGCAAAAAGAAGCTGAGGAATGAAATAAATGATTAACCTGATTGCCAAAAAGAACAGCGCCGAAGACATTATCAAAAAGAGAGCAAAAATTGCAAGCCATTTAATGAGAGAATCAAAAAATATTCAGAGCGAAGTAATTACGACAATTTCACCCCTCGACTTAAAGCTGATGTTTGATCTGTATGACGCTTTCTTTTTCGGTGGCTGGTTTAAAGACAGTTATCAAGGAAAGCTCAAACTCTCTCTTTCGCGGCGCATGACAAAGAGCGCCGGTGCAACGATTTGCCCAAAAAACATAGCAGAGATAAATCCGGAAGATCTGGTACTGGAAATCAGGATCGGGGTGGATTTTTTATTCAACTACGGTATGCTTGAGGGGCCGGTATGCTTGAAGGGGCCAATACCGGTGAACGGTATCAATACAAGCAATAGCCTGCAAGCGCTGCAGCTAGTATTTGAGCATGAACTCTGCCATGTAATCGAGTACATCTGTTTTCATGCGTCAAAATGCAGCGGAGATAGGTTTAAGACAATAGCCAATAATCTATTCGGCCACACAGCGATCCACCATAGTCTACCTACATACAGGCAAATTGCAAACCAGAAGCTTGTCCTGAACATAGGAGATACCGTTTGCTTTACACTTAAGGGGAAAAAGCTGAAAGGCATTCTCAATAACATCACTAAACGGGCGACAGTACTTGTTCCAAATAAAAACGGCTGTTTTGTTGATAAGCACCGGAATAGATATTCCAAGTATTATGTGCCACTGGAACTACTGGAACCAGCCGATTAGTTAATGATGACCAGTTAAGGGGACTGCCAACCATTTAGCCGTCACCAAATAGCCGAGATTTTCTACCAGAGGGGTATGCCGATAACGGCCTGGTACTTGCGTTAGCCGTTAATGCGGTCGCAGATGTCCCTGAATACCACGGTATTTGTACTTACCTGGCATGTGGGTGACGCCTGTGGATGCCCGCGGGTGACTGTCACCAAATAGCTGAAGTTGTCTATACAAGTTGGATTTCCGGGTGACTGTCACCATTTAGCACCATTTAGCCGAAGTTGTATAGACAGGTTGCGACAGGTTGTAACTTGCATATTTCCCTAAGCGCCTGTCAACATCTATATTGCTACCATCTGCCGCTTATACTTTCAACTGCTGGCCGGGGTAAATCGGGTTGTTGGGGTTGATTTGATTTAACCTTGCCAGGTCGGCTACTGTAGTGCCGTGTTTTTGGGCGATCAGCACAGGGAATCTCCGCGCTGGACAGTGTACAGTTTTTGTGTCGAAGATTGTCCAGGGATAGTTATTTTTTGCCCCGGATAAATGTTTGCTCTTGGGTCCAGGTTGTTGGCCTTAGTGATGGCATTCACTGCAGTATTTCTGCGCAATTCGCCATAAGGTGTCACCCCGTTGAACCGTATAAATGGTATTGCCGGCTGCGGGGGGTGTTTCACCTGATTTTTCACCCGATGGTATCACTAACCTCTGGCCAACCAGAATGTAGTTATTCGGATTGATGTTATTTGCCGCAGCGATGGCATTTACCGTGGTGCCGTACTTTTGAGCGATCAACCACAGCGTATCTCCACGCTGTACTATGTAAACCAGAGGTTCTGAAGATGAAGGCGGGGTCGACGGCTGTTCAGGGGTTTGCTCTGGGATAGATATCGTTTGCCCTGGATAAATGTATGCGTTTGGATTCAGGTTATTGGCTTTAGCGATGGCGTCCACTGTAGTATTGTACCGTTGTGAAATCAACCATAATGTATCACCGCGTTTGATTGTATAGGTGACAGAGGATGATGGGGGCTGCTGGGTTTTCCCCATTTTCTGGCCGATCATATCCCAGGTGGAAGAGAATTCCGAACCAAGGCTCCAGGCGGCCATGCCTGCAAGGTTGTACTGATTTGCCAAATCCAGTTTGAGCCCAAGGGAGCGGTCATCCTCCACCCAAATACTATGCTTGTAGCCGTTTTTGTAGTAAGTTGCTACATATTGTCCCACCCCGGCAAGGGATGTCTGGTGACGATGTCTGGTGACTGTCACCATTAAGCCGAAGTTGTCTATACAGGTTGGGCTTCCGGGTGACGTCTCCGTGTGACTGTCACACAATACGGTCACCAAATGGCAAGTAAATTGTTTTAGGTGGTGTCACCCCTGAAGGCAGGAGATTATTATATAGAAACAGAAAATTGAACAGAGAAAATGTCGAATCACAGCAATTAACTGAGGAGAGGGGTGACTAGTATGTTTAAAAACCGGTTACTGATATGTTTTGTTCTTCTCACTTGTTTATTTGTGTGCGGGTGCAAGCAAAACGCTGATCCAAATGCTAATCTGAAGAACGATATTCAAAATAATAAGAATGAGTCTACTAACATTACTCTCAACGATAACAGTGAGAAAAAGCCTGACCCTCCCGTAACGATCGAAGACCCAAAACCATCCCAGGAACCGGCAGATAAGAACTATGGTGACTACGATAACACAAAATACTCCTGGTATATTATCAGAAGAAACGACCATCAGCCCCCGGGAACAGGCTCGAAGCTGTCTGAATTGTCGACAAAATACAGGGCAGTATTTCTGGGAGATACATCCCGGAAAGTGGTTTACCTCACTTTTGATGAAGGATATGAGTATGGATTTACCCCAAAAATCCTGGATATTCTAAAGGAAAACAATGTGAAAGCTGCGTTCTTCATTACAATGCCTTACCTTAATAAGCATCTCGACCTGGTCGAAAGGATGGTCAACGAAGGGCATATAGTGGGAAACCATAGTGTGAGTCATCCCAGCTTACCGGAACTCAGCGATGAGAAAGTTATTAATGAGATTGAGGAGTTGAGTGTTGCTTTTAAGAGTAAAACCGGGCAGAACATGAAGTACTTTCGCCCTCCCATGGGTGAATTCAGCGAAAGAACACTGGCGATTTCAAATGACCTGGGCTACAGAAACATTTTCTGGAGTTCGGCTTATGACGATTGGGATGTCAACAAGCAAAAGGGTGCCGATTACGCCTACAAAATGACGATGGATAATATCCACAACGGAAATATGCTTCTTCTACATGCGGTTTCCAAGAGCAACACAGAAGCCCTGGACAGGATCATACGCGACCTAAAAAGCCAGGGGTATTCGTTTGGTACCCTGGATGAGATTAATTGAAGGATTATCGAGAATATCTGTTGTATTCTAACAAAGACTGCCATCTTTTCAGCGATTTTTTCAGCTGACGGAAAACTCAAACCTTTTGCCGGTTGGGGAACATGACATACAGAGCTCAGCCAAGAACCTCGCCCATGTTGATGGGCGAAGAGGATTTCAATTGTCATTAACAAGGGGAGGAAGCGCAATGAAGGTATTAGCTGTCCAGGGAAGTCCAAAGAAAAAAGGGAATACCGCTCTGCTGCTTGAGCATTATCTGCGGGGTGTGGAAGAAAACCATCGTAATGTGGAGATAAACAGGGTATTTTTGCAGGAGAAAAACATTGCGCCTTGCACGGGCTGCTACACTTGTATAGAGAAGAATAGCAGCTGTGTTATTGAAGACGATATGCAGGAGCTGTATGGCAAAATAGTTGAAGCTGACCTGTTGATCTTTGCCACACCTGTGTACTGGTGGAGCATCAGCGCCCAGCTGAAAACATTTGTGGATAGATTCTGCCCCCTCAGCGTTGAGGAATTTCAAAGGCAAAAAGTTTGTTCTGCTGATGACCTATGGTATGGCACGACCAAATACAGGCCCCGAGATGGTGGAAAATATGTTCAAAGAGATCTGGGATCACTTTGAGGTGGATTTTGCCCAAACCTACAGCACTTGCACAGAGCAATATCTTCCCGTTGCTGAAAATAAAGAAGCACAGGATGCTGTCTATGAGCTAGGCAGTGGGGTCAGGCTTGAGTAATTTACTTATTTACGCCTGTGGGTGACTGTCACCGCCAATATTCCAGAAACATAGGCGCAGTTGATGGCCGTGGACTGCCCCCAAGCCTTATCATTTTTCGTTACTTCATTACTGTTCAAAATTCATCACCAAGACCTCATCAACATTCCCTCGCCTATCAGCTTTTGAGTTGATTGCCCGCTTGGCCTGGATAACTTCTATTTTGTAATCTTGATAAAGGTCCATAATAAAGTCTGTAGCTGAGTTTGATAAAAGAAATTTGATTCCCTTCTTATTCAGCTTGTCGCAGGTTTTTTTAAGCCGGATTTGCTCATTGTGATCAAAGCCGCCCTTGTCATAGCCTGTAAAACTTGCAGTTTCGGAGACCGGGTCATAGGGCGGATCAAGGTAAACAAAGGCGCCTTTTCTCGACCATTTCAAAGCATCTTCAAAATCCTGACAGGTAAATCTGATTTTGGCTTTGTTGAAATAAGCACTGACAGCCCTCAATGTGGTTTCATTCACAATGTTAGGGTTCTTATAGTTCCCAAAGGGTGCATTGAATTCCCCTGACTTGTTGACCCTAAATAAGCCGTTGTAGCATGTTTTATTGAGATAAATAATCCTTGATGCCCTCTCTACAGGGGTTAACAAATTGTACTGCTCCCTGTCTCTATCCAGTTCTCTTATCTCATAAAAATAAGCTTTGTCATTTTTAATCTTGTGCCGCTTGAGGCCTTCTATTAACTCATCAACATTATCCTTAATGACCTCGTAAATATTCATTAATTCCTCATTGACGTCATTTACAACTGCCTTCTTCGGCTGCAGCTCAAATAGAACCGCTCCGCCACCAAGAAACGGCTCATAATAAGTAGAAAAGCTGTCCGGGACATATTTTATTATTTCATCTATTATTTGGCGCTTTCCACCCACCCACTTCACTACAGGTACGACTAACGTATTTTTTGCCACTGTTTGCCCCCTAATAATTCTTCTTTTCTATAAGAACAAACTTATTATTACCTGCATTACAAAACATAATTTCCTATACCTATAAATCATTCGTCAAAACCGGTTTATATCCTTGGGGTCAGGCTTGAGTAATTTACTTTCTGATGGTACAATTAACCAGGTGAGTAAATATGGGGAGAAAACCTCGTATTCATTATCCAGGAGCCGTATACCATGTAATTATTAGAGGTAACAACAGGGAAACAGTATTATTTGATGAACAACATAAGAGAAAGTATTTAAGCATAGTGGCACTATACAAAGATAAGTTGGGCTTTAAATTATATGCATTTTGTATTATGAATAATCATGCGCATCTATTAATAGAAGTGCATGATGTTCCGCTGTCTAATATCATGCAGCGTATTCAGCAGGTTTATACGCAGTGGTTTAACTGTAAATATGACAGGATAGGGCATGTGTTTCAACAAAGGTACAAAGCACTGCTGTGTGACAAGGAAAGCTATTTACTGCAGTTGATCAGATATATTCACCATAATCCAGTGAAGGCAAAGCTGGAAGGGGGAATAGATTATAAATGGAGCAGTCATGCTTATTATGTCGGAAAAGAGAAGGGTAGTTTGGTTGATACCGATGTTTTGGGTATGTTTGCTGAGAGCAGGAGAGAGGCTTTAAAGCAGTATTTGCTGTTTATGAATCAGGATCCGGATGAAATTATAGAAGGGATTATTTATAAGAACATTGACAAACTCCGACCGAAAATACAAGCCTTAGAGAGGGAAAATGCGGACAATAAGAAGAAATTAAACATTGATGAAATCATCGAACAGGTCTGTATGAATGAAAATACCGGAGTTAGCGGAATCGCCAGAAGGACAAGAACTCAGAGGATATCTGATATTAGAAAAGCTATAGTGCTGTTAAGTGAGAGGTACTGCAATATAACCTGAATTCCCAACATATTATACCTATGTCGGCCGATCCACCCCCATTGCAGTATAGAGATCGTTTTTGTTTTTGTGTGATCTCACCGAGCTGCGGCTGTTTTCCTTCACGCATAAAACACTCAATGATATCCAGTTCATCCAACAATTTTTGCATGGTGTATTTTTTGAATAAGTTGTGATCCGTCATAGCTTTTTTGATGTAGGAGAGATAGTAAAGGGCACTGAATTGAATAAAAAGCTTGCCTTCGAGATTTTCTTCTGAGAAGACCGATGTCCGCCGCATATTCAGGCGTTCTTTGAGATCGCCGAAAGCCTTCTCAATCAAGTCTTTATTGCGGTACAGATGAAGCGCCTCCACAGGATCCTTAACAGCATTAGAGATTAGAACAAAATAGCCATAGTTCTTCGTCTGCTCGGCAATAACACTTTCCTTCGCCGTAACGGTGATTTTATTTCGGTTGGTAGTCACATCAAAATATTTGGATAAGCTTTCTCATGTTCTGGCTTACGTGTTCCTTCCAGCAATTCTGTTTCCAATTGATCCAGCAGGGCGTAAAACTGTTTGCGTTCAAGAGCAACCTGATCATTATAGTAGAAATGGATATACATCCGGCGTTTACCATGAACCTCTTCCTGACTCCGAGGTTTGAGTTCGCGATAATTCCATGGATGAGGGAACGTCTGAATATAGAGTCCGGTCGACGAGTGGTAATACTTTCTGTTGGTAATGTCCGGACGAATCTCATTCAGAAAGCCACGGAACATCTTGAGAAATATCCTGCTTGCAAATAAGAAACTTGTAATTGATGATGCTTAGTATAAATTCATTGATGTTATCCTCACTATAGAACGCCCTGTCCATGATGAGCTTGATTTGATGAATCTTCAGGAAGTCAAGATCTTGCAGCAATTGCCTGACTGTTTTAACATCGGTAATATTACCGGCAAGTTTTCGGTAATAGACAAGAAGGTTAGATTTTTCACCGTTAAATCAAGGCCAAATTGATCTGAGGTAATTGGGTCATGGTCTTTGTTCTTCCCGTAATTTCACCTGTTTCAAG
>NZ_CDRZ01000295.1 GCF_000946815.1 Syntrophaceticus schinkii
ACACCTGAAACGACACCAAGGCCTTCATCGGCCAAGCCTCTTCCAGATACAATTTGTATCCCTGATTCTATCAGATAGAGTCAGGGGTTTTTTATTTTATTACATCCCTTACATATGTTATATATATACAAGACCTGGTATAATAGATAATTACAACCAAAAGCTAAAATCCAGCTGTAGTGCATACTTATTAAAACTTGCATTTTCAGCAGTTTACAAACAGCAGCACCTACCAGCCGGATATAACATAAAGTTGTTCGCTTGTAAGTATTTTATTGTTATTTAAAAAAACAAACTTAAAAAACCAGAAAGGATGATGAACAGTTATGCCAAAGAAGAAAAAAAGAATACTAACCGCACTGGCAGCTGTAATGTTTATTGGTCTATTATTTATTACATTAAGGTATGCCCCACTGCAAGCTGAAATGCAAACTCACAAACGATAAAAAACCCGACAAAAATATTACATTACAAAGCAGTGAATCCGAAGACGCTTCAGATATTATGGAGCTAAAACCAGAACCAGAACCAGCAGAGCCAACAAAAGAGCCTGAAAAAGAAGAAGCCGCTTCAGAAAACAAAGAACCGAAAAGTACTGCAAACAGTAACACGCCAGCAACAAACAGTACTAAGACACCGAAAACAAGCAGCAATACCGGCAACAAAAACAAAACACCGTCACCGCCACCAACTTCAGCTCCGACACCAGCACCAGCACCATCAAGGCCTACCGCTTATGTTGCACCAAGCACACATCATTTCTATGCTATAGAGGGCTCCAGCATGCCTGGCAACAAAAAATACGCAGAGTTTTCAATAATTATGGACTGCGTAAACCATCAAACCGGGCAGTACGATGCAGAACTTTACAAGCTGCAGCTTCAAGAGCTAAGGACTGTTATCTTGCCGGTATTAGGCGAAGACATAACCAACAAAATCATACAGGCAGCTGAAAGAAAAACCCATGAAAACATAACAATTTACGAAGCGTTTGAAACTGACACAAAAAAAGTTGATATTGGTTCCACCCCTGGATACTCTCTTGTACATTTCAAAAGCTGGGCAAAATAAAAAAAAGAAGCGAACGATTTTGCATGGTTATTATATTAAAAATCTAAGGAGGTGTATTTCTACTCCTGGCTAAACCCAGGTTTGTATGTCATGAAAAAAATACAAAAGTATTTAACGGTGTTTTTTGTGTTGAGTTTTTTGGTAGTAAATTTTCCTTTAAACGTCTTTGCCTGGAGCCATTACCCAAGATTGTACGGCGATGATAGGTATCAGACATCAAAAGCTGTTGCTGAAAAGTATAACAGCGGCCAAACAGACAATATAGTAATTACTACCGGCACTAATTTCCCAGATGCACTTTCAGTAAGCACCCTTGCAGGCAAACTCAAAGCACCCATACTGCTTGTTAATCAAACCGTAAGCCAATCCCAAGATGCCTTAGGCTACATCAGCGAACATATGGCTAACGGCAAGGTCTGGATAGCCGGCGGTGAAGGGGTAATCGACAGCACATTTGAATCCAAACTAACTTCAATGGGCAACACAGTGGAACGGGTTGCAGGACTTGACCGGTATGAAACTTGTTTAAGAGTTGCTGAGAAGGTAAGCGCGCCTAAAGGCACTTCTGTCTTTCTAGCTACAGGCGAAAACTTTCCAGACGCATTAAGCATCGCAAGCGTAGCAGCATCTGAAGGTTATCCCGTTATCTTAACACCTAAAGACAAACTCCCAGATGGCGTAAAAAACTATTTATTAAAGCAGCAGCCCTCTGAGGTCTTCATAATAGGCGGCACCGGAGTAATTTCAGAATCAGTTGAATCTACAGTTAAAAACATTCTACCTGCATCATCGATAACCAGGTTAGCAGGCCAAGACAGGTATGAGACATCTATAGAAGCTTACAATAATTTTTTTAATGATCCAGTTAATATTTACATAGCCTCAGGAACCGATTTTGCAGATGCCCTTTCTGCCAGTGTTTTGGCAGCCAAAGACAACGCTCCGATTATTTTAGTCGATTCAAAGAAAAAGATACCGCCGGAAAGCACTATCTGTTATTTAGAATATTTAGGAGCTCTTGATTATCCCTACGACCCATCAAACCCTCTGCCCCCTGACATGTGGCATCTTATTAGAAAACAGTTAAACATAACAATCATTGGCGGCCAGGGTGCAGTTTTGGAAAAGCTTGCATCAAACATCATGCATCTTGTTGAAAAGCCGCCTGGTACAGGAAGAGGGTATATGCAAAATTCTTCACTGCCTCCCGATGACTGTGATTATTCTATTCCCAAATCACATCATTTCTATGATATAGAAGGCTCCAGCATGCCTGGCAACAAAAAATACGCAGAGTTTTCAATAATTATGAGTATTTATAATCATCAAACAAGACAGTATGACGAAGAATTCTACAGAATGCAGCTCCAAGAGCTAAGGTCCACCATACTTCCGGTATTAGGCGAAGACATAACCAACAAAATCATACAGGCAGCTGAAAGAAAAACCCATAAAAACATAACAATTGACGAAACGTTTGAAACTGACACAAAAAAAAGTTGATATTGGTTCCACCCCTGGATACTATCATGTGCATTTCAAAAGCTGGGCTAAATAACCCATAGCTAAAAGCCCAGGTTAACAATAACCTGGCTTTTAGCTATAAAAAAAAGGAGGTGAACAGCATTATGACAAAGAAGCAAAAAATATTTACAGTGTCCGCTTTTATGATTCTTGCTGTATTAGTATTATGCGTAACCATTTATGCTAAGAACCATAAAGTTGCCAATACTGCATATGCCGGAAAAACTGTCTGGTGACAATGGTGACAGAGGGACGGGGGTCATGTCATCCAGAACGGTGACACGACCCCCGTCCCTCTGTCACCTCTGTCACCGCGATCTATTAATATTTCTGCTTTTTTCAGGAAGAAGCGAT
>NZ_CDRZ01000296.1 GCF_000946815.1 Syntrophaceticus schinkii
ATAGTAGGTGGCAAACGTCAGGAAGCATCGAAAGACACGAAATTCATGGTAGCTACTACCTTAAGCAAAAATGAAGCACCCCCGGAGCTAATCCGGGAAATTGATTCATCGGAGGTGGGAAATAGAAAACACGGGATATCATGAACTTAAAGGGAACTGGAACATGGGGCATTGCTTTATTCATCAGGAAGTCGCTTTTCAAGTCATTTTGTGGTTTATGTTTTTGGCGGTCAATCTTTTCTGGCTTTTCCTGTACAGAAACAGGCGCAGCTATGCTAACAGTGGTTTTAGCGCCAGAGAGATAGCGGAGAAGATGCGTAATGCCTTGGAGTATATCAGGGACAGGAGCCTAGCACTGTTATCTTTTTGACACATGCTAGTATGAAGGCGACTATTCGATGATATAGAGTGCCCCATGGAAAATAAATAATCAAAAAATCGTTTCCTGAAGACAAAGATTTCAGGAGATATAAGTTTTTTACGCTTTCTCCAAGTACTATAAATGGAAATTCCGGAACAGTTAAAATGTAGACATGTTAAATAATGGGAGCGCGGGTTCTGACATATTGTGGATATCTTTACAGGGGTGTATCAATTTGATAAAAACAAAGATCAATGACATCTGGGACGATGTATTGGAATTACTAAGAAAAGAACTTGATGAACAGAGTTTTTCTACATGGGTTAACACAGCAAAACCTCTTGCCTATCACGATGGTACACTGGTTATCCTTACCCTAAACGAATTTTCCCGTGACTGGTTAGAAACCCGCTTCAGCGCTCTGATCAGGTCTTACTTAGAATACAAATACAATAAAAATTTCACACTGCGTTTTATCACACCGAACAGCAATGATAATCTCTTTTTTCCCAAAGAAAACGAAGCGCAGCCGGCACTTAATCCTAAGTATACTTTTGACTCTTTTGTGGTTGGCACCAACAACAGACTGGCACATGCCGCCGCTTTAGCAGTCGCTGATGCTCCTAGTGATGCCTATAACCCGCTTTTTATTTATGGTGGTGTCGGCCTGGGCAAAACACACCTGCTGCATGCCATCGGACACCATGTTCTGCAAACTAATAATGACTATAAGGTTGTCTATGTTTCATCGGAAACCTTCACAAATGAACTGATCAACTCAATCAAAGATGACCAGACGGTCGAGTTCCGCAACAAATACCGCCGTGTAGATGTTCTTCTGATCGATGATATTCAGTTTCTGGCGGGAAAAGAACGAACTCAGGAAGAGTTTTTTCATACTTTTAATGCACTTCATGAATCAGACAAACAGATCATTATCTCCAGTGACCGCACACCGAAAGAGATCCCTACACTGGAGGATCGGCTGCGATCAAGGTTTGAATGGGGTCTGATCGCTGATATTCAAAAACCTGATTTAGAAACAAGAGAAGCTATATTAAGAAAAAAAGCACAGATGGAGAATATGGAATTGCCTGATGAGGTAATTCTTTTTATCGCTTCTAATATTAAATCAAACATTCGTGAGCTAGAAGGTGCTCTCCTCAGGGTAGTCGCCTACGGCAACCTGAATCAACAGGAAATCAATATGGAACTGGCAAAAGAGGCATTAAAAGAAATATTATCGGGAAATCAAACAAAGAATATTACGATACCAAACATCCAGAAGGTTGTAGCGCGTTTTTATAATTTAAAGGTTGAGGATTTTAAATCCCGCAGGAGAACAAGAAATGTAGCCTTTCCCCGCCAGATCGCCATGTATCTGTCACGAGAACTCACTGAGGCCTCTCTGCCCAGTATCGGACAGGAATTCGGCGGGCGGGATCACACAACAGTAATTCATGCCTGTGATAAAATTAAACATTGTATAGATGATGATGCAGAAACAGAAGATGCGGTAATGAAGATCACCGAGATCTTAAAGTCTTCATCATAGTTATTCACAGATGATTCCCCAGTCCCTCCACTCCTTATCAACAAAACTATTAAAAGATTAAAGCCTTTGAAAGAGAGGGACTATACCACTAATACACAAATTACCGCTGCTTATTACTACTCCTCCTACTATTATATAAAATAATAATAAGAATTATTTGCACTTTGAGGGGGTTTTATTTTGAAAATAATCTGTACCAAAAATGATTTGAGTCCTGCTTTAATTTCTGTCTGCCGCATTATTCCTTCCAGGACTAACCTGCCGATCTTAAATGGCTGTCTGCTTACTGCTAGAGATCAAACACTTACTCTGCAGTGTACAGACCTGGAGTTAACCCTTGAAATCAGCATTCCTGCTCAGGTAGAGGAAGAGGGCAAGACTGTTGTTTTAGCCAAGTATTTTTCTGATCTGGTACGGCGACTCTCCGGTGAAAAGATTTCACTGTCCTGGTCTGAGGAAAGCAAACTGCTGGAGGTAAGCTGTGGTTCTGCTTTAAGCCAGCTGCATACCTGGATGGCCGCTGATTTTCCTGCGCTTCCTGAAAGACCCATAGAAAACAAAATCAACTGCCAGGGTGCTAGATGGAAAAAACATACCAATAAAGTGCTGACTGCTGCAGCCCAGCGGGATGTGCGCATCAATTATGCAGGGGTATATGTAAGCTTTGAGGATGAACAGATACAAATGGCTGCTACAGATGCGTACAGACTTGCCTTTACAAAAATTCCAAACAGCAGTGGTATTAAAGGAATTGACTTATTTATTCCGGAGAGGGCTCTGGTTGAGGTCAACCGACTTGCTGCAGATGGAGATGACTTAGAAATTTCCTGGGATCAGGGAACTATATATATAGCAGCACAGGATTTTAAGTTAACCTCAAGGTTGATCAACTCGCAGTTTCCTAATTATGAAAAGGTTATTCCAGCAGAATCGGAGCTGGAGATCGAGGTTCCCAGAGATATACTGTTAACTACTTTGGAAAGGGCCTCCCTTTTTGTGTCAGCAGATGAACACTATGCTGTTGCCGGCCTGAAAGTGGATCAAGACCAACTGACTGTCACAGCACAGGCGGCAGAAGTGGGAACACTGGAGGAGATAATTACTTTAGAGAAACCGGCATCAAAAAAGTGTGAGGCCAGATTTAATGCTAAATATCTTTTAGAACCACTGCAGGTTATGGAAAAAGATAAAGTTATTCTTCGCCTTAACGGATCAAGCGGACCAGCCGTTTACATCGAGGAAGAGGAAGAAGAATATTACCTGCACCTGGTCAGCCCGGTCTGTACGGTGGGTTAGGCGGGTATCTATAGTTTATGCTGAAATATTTGTATTTGCAGAATTTCAGAAATTACCGGCACCTCGAATTTAAACCTGATGCTGG
Source organism: Syntrophaceticus schinkii (assembly GCF_000946815.1). Taxonomy (GTDB): domain Bacteria; phylum Bacillota; class DSM-12270; order Thermacetogeniales; family Thermacetogeniaceae; genus Syntrophaceticus; species Syntrophaceticus schinkii. The sequence goes on from NZ_CDRZ01000296.1 coordinate 3,298, forward strand.
GTTTCTGATACTTACAGGTGCCAATGGCACTGGAAAGAGCAATCTTTTAGAAAGTATTTATTATTTAGGTACAGGTTATTCTTTCCGCCAGGGGCGGGATAATAACCTTATGCGATTTGGATCAGGTTATTTTTTGATCAGAGGAATTGTCAATCGCAAGGGAATAGACTACAAAATAGAGGTTATCTACAGAGAGGATCTAGGGCGCAAAACAACCAAAATCAATGAGAAAAGTGCCAGTCCCGGCAGTTGTGCCAACTATCTTCCTGTGGTGATCTTCTCTCCACAGGATCTGATGCTGGTCAAAGGGGGACCAGCAGGCAGAAGGCGGTTTATCGACCTGGTGGTCGGGCAGTTAAAGCCGCAGCATAATAATGATCTTCACTATTATAATAGTGTTTTACTTCAGCGCAATAAACAACTGCGGGGAGCGAACACTTCCGATCAGCAGCTGCTTCCATGGGATCAGCAGTTGGCATCTATAGGAGGTCGCATCTGGAAAAGGCGTGTCTCTGTTCTTGATCAACTCCTTGCTTACAGTTCAAAAATTTTTACATCTTTGAGCAGGGGAAGAATACTGGAAGGGGAATATAGATCAAAGATCAGCAATCTGGAAACAGGGGATGAAATAGGAAGATACCAGGAGCTCTTTATGGAATCCCTTAAAAAAGCACGGCCATTCGATAAAAAGATGAAAGCCACTACTGTGGGACCCCACCGCGATGATTTTTGTCTCTCTTTGAATAAACGTGAGGCCCGTCTTTTTGCCTCACAAGGAGAACAAAGATTAATTTCTTTAGCTTTAAAGATCGGCCATTATCACCTGCTTGCTGATCAACCGCATCTTGAACCCCTCCTGCTGTTGGATGATGTTTTTTCGGAGCTCGATGAAAAACACAGAATTTTTGTGTTGGAAAGCATGAGACAGGACAGTCAGGTGATCGCAACAACCACAACAACCTTTAAAGAGGGTTCTGTGGAAAAAAAGAAATTAACCGATGATATCGTAATGGTGTACCAGAAAACCTTTTAAAGGGAGGGAGTTTTTGTGTACTTGCACATCGGTAATGAAATGATGGTTTCTCTGGATGAACTGGTGATGATTATAGACATGGAGTCAAGCAACTACAGGGAGGCTACTAAAGAGTATTTATGTTATGCCGCCTGGGATAAGCGTGTTGTTTATGTAAGTGACAATACTAATAATAGAAGTATTATCATCACAAAAGAGAAGATATTTTATTCCCCTATTTCTGTAGATACACTTGTTAAAAGGGCACAGATGTAGTTAGCAATATTTTTAATTTTTACCTGATTATACAATTATGTTATAATTATAGCTGGCACAGCTTTAATAAGGAGGAGGCTGTAAGATGCACCAAGACAGTAATCATTTAAAAAACAATAACAATAATAATAATTATAATGCAAGCCAGATCGAAGTTCTGGAAGGAATGGAGGCTGTGCGGCGCCGTCCCGGTATGTATATAGGCACTACGGGACAAAGGGGGCTTCACCAACTTGTTTTTGAATTGATCGATAACAGTGTTGATGAAGCTTTAGCGGGTTACTGTGATCTAATTAAAGTTATTTTAAATAGAGATGGAAGTGTAACTGTCAGTGATAACGGTCGCGGGATTCCCGTTGATATTCATCCCGCGACCGGCCGCCCCGCAGTGGAGGCCGCACTGACCCTTTTGCACGCCGGAGGAAAGTTCGGCGGACATGGCTATGAAATCTCCGGGGGACTGCATGGGGTGGGACTTGCTGTGGTTAATGCACTTGCCAGTTGGCTGCAAATTGAGATCAAAAGAGATGGCAAACGCTACAGTCAGCGTTATGAGCGTGGTCAGGTAAAATCCCCTTTAAAAATTACAGGCACCACAGAAGAAACCGGAACAACGGTAACTTTTGTTCCGGACAGCCAGATCTTTACTGAAATGGGGTTCAATAAAGAGTACTTATCTGCTCGCATCCGTGATCTATCTTATCTGAATAAGGGGCTCCGCTTTGTGTTTATCGATGAGGCCCATGGAGAGGAAAAGGAGTTTTACCATGAGGGTGGGATCGCTGACTTTGTCAGCGCCCTGAACAAAAATAAAGAGGTTTTACACAGGGAACCCCTGTATTTTGAGGAAATAAAGGATGGTGTTGTGGTAGAGGCAGCTATCCAATACCACTCTGCCTATGTGGAGAATATTTATTCTTATGCCAACAACATCCATACACAGGATGGCGGTACCCATGAGACAGGATTCAAAACCGCACTTACTCGCGTGATCAACGATTATGCCAGGCGTTTTGGCTTGATCAAGGAAAACGAAGAGAATCTGACTGGAGAAGACGCCCGGGAGGGGCTCACTGCAGTGCTCAGTGTTAAACTGAAAGACCCCCAGTTTGAGGGACAGACAAAGACAAAGTTGGGCAACAGTGAGGTGCGCGGTATTGTCGACTCTGTGGTCAGTGAACATGTGTCCTCCTTTTTTGAGGAAAACCCCACACCTGCTAAACTGATCGCTGAAAAGGCATTACAGGCATCCCGCGCCCGGGAAGCCGCAAGAAAAGCCAGGGAGTTGACCAGAAGGAAGTCAGCACTGGATCACTTGAGTTTACCCGGGAAACTGGCAGACTGTGTTTCCAAAAAACCTGAGGAATGCGAAATCTATATCGTTGAGGGTGACTCCGCCGGGGGTTCTGCCAAACAGGGTCGTGACCGACGCTATCAGGCCATTCTCCCCTTGAGGGGCAAGATCATCAATGCCGAAAAGGCGAGGCTTGATAAACTGTTAGCCAATGAAGAGATCAAAAACATCATTACTGCCATAGGCACAGGGATCCTGGATGACTTTGATCTGGAGAAGGCGCGCTACCACAGGATTGTGATCATGAGTGATGCTGATGTTGACGGTTCCCACATCAGAACACTGTTGTTGACATTTCTCTACCGCTACATGAAGCCCCTCATTGAAGCGGGTTATGTATATATTGCGCAGCCTCCCCTTTATAAAGTGCAAAAAGGGAAAAAGGCTGAATATGTTTATGATGACCGCGGATTGGAAGAACTGCTCAAGACCTGGAAGTCCAACAATGTAAGCATCCAGCGGTACAAGGGTCTGGGGGAAATGAACGCGGACCAGCTCTGGGATACCACCATGGATCCGGAAAAGAGAACGATGCTCCAGGTGACACTTGATGATGCCTTTATGGCTGATGAGATTTTCACCATCCTCATGGGAGAGAAGGTAGAGCCCAGGAGAGAATTTATTCAAAGTCATGCCAAAGAGGTCCGGAATTTAGATATTTAGTTTATAATAGATAAGAATTTATGCACAAGGAGGAGATATGATTGCCGACCGAAGGTTCGGTTCTCCCAATAGATATCAATGAAGAGGTTAAAAAATCGTACATGGATTATGCGATGAGTGTGATCATCGGGCGTGCTCTCCCTGATGTGCGGGACGGGCTCAAGCCTGTACAGAGGCGCATTCTTTATTCTATGTATGATACAGGGATGACACATGATAAACCCCATAAAAAGAGTGCTGTGGTTGTGGGTAATGTATTGGCTCGCTACCACCCGCATGGAGATTCCGCTGTTTATGATGCCCTGGTGAGGATGGCCCAGGACTTTTCCTGCCGCTATCCTCTTGTTGACGGGCACGGCAACTTCGGCTCCATCGATGGGGATGCAGCAGCGGCGATGCGCTATACAGAGGTTCGCTTGGCCCCTATCTCTTTGCAATTACTGGCAGATATCGAACAGGATACTGTGGATTTTATCCCCAACTATGATGAATCCCAAAAGGAACCCTCTGTCTTGCCCAGCAGGTTTCCCAATCTGCTGGTCAATGGGTCCGCAGGGATCGCGGTGGGGATGGCCACCAATATCCCACCACATAATCTGAGTGAAGTGATCAGTGGATTGGTTTATCTGATCGATCACCCGGAGGCAGCTATTGAGGATCTGATGAAACATATCCCAGGACCCGACTTTCCATCAGGGGGCTTTATTCTCGGCAGGGACGGAATCAAGAATGCCTATACAACTGGTCGCGGCTCTGTGATCATGAGAGGGAGGGCGGAGATAGAGAATGGCCAGGGCAATCGCAGCAGGATTGCCATCACCGAACTTCCCTATCAGGTGAACAAGGCCCGCCTCATCGAAAAGATTGCAGAACTGGTGCGGGAGAAGAGGATCGAAGGGGTAAGCGATCTGCGGGATGAATCTGACCGTGAGGGGATGCGGATCGTAATAGAGTTAAGAAGGGATGCCAATCCCAATGTGGTGCTGAACAGGCTGTATAAGCACACCAGGCTGCAGGATACCTTCGGGGTGATCATGATCGCCCTGGTGGATGGACAGCCGCGGCTCCTCAATCTGAAGGAGGTACTGGATCACTACCTGCAGCACCAGATTACAGTGGTGCGGCGCAGGACACAGTATCAGCTGCGGCGTGCTATGGAGCGGCTGCATATTGTTGATGGGTTGGTCACCGCTCTCGATCACATCGATGAGGTGATCAAATTGATCAGGTCCTCACAGACCGAGGCAGAGGCCCGCCAGGGGTTGATGGAAAACTTTGATCTGAGTGAGAAGCAGGCCCAGGCGATTCTGGATATGCGACTGCGGCGCCTGACCGGGTTGGAGAGGGATAAACTTTTAGATGAGAAAAAGGAACTGGAAGATAGAATCAGATATTTGCAAGAACTATTATCCAAAGAGGAACTGCTGCGGGGTGTTGTGCGGAAAGAGCTGCTGGCAGTCAAGAAAAAATTCGGCGATTACCGTAAAACTGTGATCACAAACCGGGAAGCCGAGGTCAGTGAAGAGGATATTATTCCGGAGGAGGATGTTGTGGTCACCCTGACCAGGCGCGGCTACATCAAGAGAATTCCGGTGGCCACTTACCGCGGCCAGCACCGCGGGGGAAGGGGCATCACCGCCCTGACCACCAAGGATGAGGACCTCGTGGAGCACTTTTTTGTGGCCTCCACCCACAGTTTTATACTTTTCTTTACCAGCCGCGGCAAGGTCTACCGCGTCAAGATCTATGAGATCCCGGAGGGTTCACGGCAGGCCAAAGGAACAGCCCTGGTCAATCTGATTCCCCTTGATGGTGATGAACTGGTGACCGCGGTGATTCCCTTGAGGGAGTTCAGCAGTGACAAGTATCTGTTCATGGCTACCAGGCAGGGGATTGTGAAAAAGGGTGTTTTAAGTGATTATGATTCTGTGCGAAAGGATGGGATCATAGCTTTGGGTCTGCGTCCCAATGATGAATTGATCGGTGTACGGCTTACTGAGGGAAAATGCGATATCACACTGGTTACCAGGGATGGGAAGGCTATTTGTTTCAATGAAGAGGATGTAAGGCCGATGGGCAGGACCGCAACAGGTGTGATCGGGATCCGCTTGGATGGCGATGACCAGGTGGTAGGGATGGAGCGCTTCATAGATGGGCAGTTGCTTGTGGTTACAGAAAAGGGCTACGGCAAGCGCACTGATATAAAAGAATACCGGCTCCAGAAGCGGGGCGGAAAGGGGATTATTACCCTTAGGGTCAGCGACCGCAATGGCTATCTGGTGGGGGTCAGGGTTGTTAATGACAATGATGAGATTCTCTTGATCAGCAGTGATGACATCATTATTCGCATCCCGGTCAAGGAAATCGCTCTACAGGGGCGCAATACCCAGGGTGTGCGGTTGATGCGTTTCGATGAAGGGGATCGGGTTGTCGCTGTTGCTAAGGTCCCACCCACCAGCATCGATGATGTGGAGAAAGTTGATTAGTGTATTGCTACTTTTTGATAGTTAAAGTAGAATAATTATGAAATGTTTTGCTGGAAAGGATGTGGTCATGCTGAGTAATAATCGAACCAGTGGTACAACCAGGGAACTGTTGGAAAAGTTTAAGGGTGGCGTAATCATGGATGTGACGACACCTGAGCAGGCAAGGATCGCTGAGGAAGCGGGGGCCTGTGCGGTAATGGCCCTGGAGCGCGTTCCTGCCGATATCCGCGCAGCAGGGGGTGTTGCACGGATGGCCGACCCGGATATTATTTCCAGGATCATGGATACAGTGACAATACCGGTGATGGCCAAGGTGCGGATCGGCCACTTTGTGGAGGCTCAGATCCTGGAGTCTCTCGGTGTTGATTTTATCGATGAGAGTGAAGTTCTCACCCCGGCTGATGAGGCGTATCACATTGATAAGCTAAAGTTTAAGGTACCTTTTGTCTGTGGTGCCAGGGATCTCGGCGAGGCCCTGCGCAGGATCGGAGAAGGGGCAGCCATGATCCGAACGAAAGGGGAGGCAGGGACAGGGAATATTGTTGAGGCGGTCCGCCACATGAGAACAGTTCAGGATGGGATCAGGTGGGTTAAAGGTCTCCCTCAGGAAGAGTTGATGGTTGCCGCCAAGAAGTTGGGAGCACCCTATGAATTGCTCAAAGAGGTTGCTTTATCAGGCAAACTGCCGGTGGTCAACTTCGCTGCGGGTGGGGTGGCGACCCCGGCTGATGCGGCATTGATGATGCAGCTTGGGGCTGATGGGGTGTTTGTGGGCTCAGGGATCTTTAAGTCCGCTGACCCTGCTCCCAGGGCGAAAGCCATTGTAGCTGCTGTAAAACATTATAATGATCCCCAGGTGTTGGTTGATGTTTCCCGGGGGCTGGGTGAGGCCATGCAGGGCTTGGAGATCGCCGGCATGGCACCGGAAGAACGTCTTGCTGGAAGAGGCGGAGACTAAACAGGGCACTAGTAAAAGTTAGAAGTTTGACAAAAAACACAGCATTTCGACACTTGTTCACATTTTTTGCTTTGATAGGAGATTATTGAAGCTTTGACAAGGGGTTGTTCAGTGTCCTAATATAGGGTTAGTGAATATAGTCACAATCAGGATGATGAATACGGAAGAATAAGAGTGTTTGACTCTTATACCGAAGAAGCAAGTTGATGTCTCTTACCCAGGATATCAGCGAAACTTTCAGGTTGGAGGACCGTATTCGGACTAACCCTGGAAAGTCTCTTGGAGATGCCGAAGGCATGAAATATCTTCTGATGCTCGGATGATAGCTGTCTATCCAAGAAAGTCTCTTAGAGATGCCGAAGGGGCAAGCCTTTAAATAGGTGAAACTCTCAGGTTTGGTACAGGGCATGGGGAGAAATTATCTCCCTATGCCCTGTTTTTTTATATCGTATTTGGCAAGAGTATAGTCGAAAGCCGGAAAAAATCGAAAAAGGATGTGAGTTTGTGGGAGTTTATGACCTTGTGATCATCGGTGGGGGGCCTGGCGGGTTTAGCAGCAGGAGTATATGGAGCCAGGGCGCGCCTGAAGACAGTGATCTTAGAAAAGGGAAGCACAGGTGGGCAGGCCGCAACAACCGAAGAGCTAGAGAATTATCCGGGTTTTCCCGGGGGAACAACAGGCAGGGGTTTGACGAAAGCTATGGAGGACCACGCCAGGAGTTTTGGAACAGAGATAAAAAAAGAGAATGTAATTGATTCAGATCTGGGTGGGGAAACCAAAGTAATTAAAACCAAGAGTGGAAATGAATACCGGGCACGAGCAGTGGTGCTGGCCAGTGGAGCACACCCCAGATCCTTGAAGATCAAGGGTGAAAAAGAGTTAACAGGCAAGGGTGTCTCTTACTGTGCCACCTGTGATGCGGACTTTTTTGAGGAACTGGAAGTTGTTGTTGTGGGCAATGGGGATGCAGCTGTTGAAGAGGCTATTTATCTCACCAAATTTGCTGATCAAGTAACCATTATCGTTATTCATGACCAGGGGATTCTGGACTGCAATAAACAGAGCGCAGAAAGGGCGTTTGCCAACCCTAAAATTCACTGGGTCTGGTCATCTGTACTGGAAGAGATTAAGGGTGACGGCATTGTGGAGAGTGTGGTCATCAAAAATATCAAAACAGGTCAGCTGACTGAGATGGAAACCAATGGTGTATTCTTTTTCGTGGGAACAGTACCAAACACTGACTTCCTGCAGGGTAAGGTTGATCTGGACGAAAAGGGATATATTATGACCAATGAGAGAATGGAAACCTCAGTTTCCGGTGTTTATGCGGCAGGTGACGCCCGGGTAAAATACCTGAGGCAGGTAGTAACAGCTGCAGCAGATGGTGCGGTTGCCGCTGTGGCTGCTGAAAGGTATCTGGCAGAAGAGGAGTTCTTTAAGAAACAGGTTTCAGATTTTGATGGTGCTGTGATGGCTGTTTTTTGGGCGCCTCAGGATGAGGAGAGCATTGCTGCTGTAGCTCTTTTGGAAAAGACAGCACAAGAGTTGGGAGATCGGGTAAAATTAGTGAAGATCGATGCCTCCAGAAGTGAAGTCGCTGTTCAGCGTTATCAGGTGACGACGATTCCTGCTGTTCTGTTTTTTGTGAAGGGTGAAGTGGCTGCTAGAATTTCCGGGCAGTTCACAGCTATCGAGATCAAAGAACAGATTGCAGATTTATTATAGATAAAACGAAAAGGAGGTCACACCGTTGCTAGCTGTTGATAAGAAAAATTTCGAAGAAGAAGTGCTCCAATTCAAGGGAGTTGCTGTGGTGGATTTTTGGAGACAGAAGTGTGAGCCATGTAAAGCCTTGATGCCTGAAGTAGAAGAACTGGCTGCCAAATATGAAGCAAGGCCAAGTTCTGCAAGCTGGACACCGGTGGGAACAGGAGGTTGGCCAATCGAGGCCAAAAGGTGATGGGGACTTCCCACCGATTCGCTTTTTATAAGGAATGGGGAAAAGGTTTGCTTGAGTTCAAGTTAAAGAATTTTCCATGGAAGAAGTGGAAAAGAAGCTT
>NZ_CDRZ01000297.1 GCF_000946815.1 Syntrophaceticus schinkii
GTAGAGAACTTGACAGGTGGTAATTCTTAAAACTCAGCGCACCGGCAGGAAATTGAAGACGGGCCGTGATGAATCTGGGAAGACTCCTAGGCAGCTTTATGCTCTGCCGGGCTGGGAGACGAGTACCCTTTGCTGCCCATCAGGTTATCTTAACTGCAGAATCACTCTCCTATATGCCAGGTTACGGTTTTGCGGTTGCTGCTACCAGTCTTGTGGGACAGAATCTCGGTGCACGCAAACCTAAACGAGCCTACCAACATGGTATGATAGCGGCCAGGCTTGCTCTAATGGTAATGGGTGTCATTGCTCTTGTTTTTTTGGTTTTTCCCTCCGTTATCATCCGGATTTTTACCAGTGACCCACAGGTGGTGGGTCTGGGGGCTCTTTGCCTGCGCATCGCTGCAATCGAGCAGCCGGCCATTGCTCTAGAGATGGTGCTGGCCGGAGCACTGCGGGGTGCAGGGGATACACGCACCCCGGCAATGATCACTACCCTTTGTACCTGGCTGCTGCGCATACCCCTCATGTATCTTTCAATTTATGTTTTCCACTGGGGGCTTACTGCCATCTGGATCATAACTGTGATCGATTGGGTGGTACGAGCATCACTTGTTATCGTACGGTTTCGCCGCGGGAAGTGGCAGCAGATTGCCCTGTAGATTAAAGGGGATTAACTGCCGCCCTCCGGTTGTGGAAAAGAGCCGAAGATCTTTCTAAAGTGGAAACCGTAGATAGCAAAGGTGATCGCTTCTGGGAAAAAGCGCGGGTATTTGACTAATGTTTTCATGAGAAACTTCCAGTAGTGGCGCCTCCCCTTTTCTAAAATTCCAAGAATAACCATTGCCCTAAAGAGGCCTTTTACATAGCAGAAGCGCAGCATGGAGAGGCCTTTTTTCTTTGCGGGTCTGAATTCTTTGAAAAACTCCATCACGCGATCATAATAAGGCTTGGGGTCATAGATCGTTGTAACGATCTTTTTGTAGCCATTGGTCAGCTTCTGAATGTTCATTTTCGGGACAAAATTGAGAGACAGATCGGTGTTATCGCCGCTGAAATCTGTATCCGGCAGGATGCGATTCTCTTTTTTCAAGCGATCGAACAATCTGGTTCCCACAGGAGCCTTGAGTAGCCCCACCATAGCTGTGACGATCCCGCTTTTTTGAATGAAGTTAATCTGCCGGTCAAAGATAGATGGGGTATCACTGTCAAAACCCACAATAAATCCGCCGCTCACCTGGATGCCGTAGTTTTGGATCTTCTTAACAGAGGAGATCAGGTCGCGGTTGATATTATGGAACTTGTTGCACTCCTGCAGGCTTTCTTCATCCGGGGTTTCAATTCCGATAAAGACTGATGCAAAATTGGCACGCTGCATCAGCTGCAGCAGTTGATCATCATCTGCAAGGTTGATCGATGCCTCTGTAATAAACCAGAAGGGGTTGCGGTTTTTGTCCATCCACTCAATAACCGCAGGAAGGAGCTCTTTTTTCAGGCGCACCTTATTCCCGATAAAATTGTCATCGACGATAAAAACCCCGCCTCTCCAGCCGCTTTTGTAGATGGCATCCAATTCCTTGATAAATTTGTCGGTTGGTTTAAGCCGTGGTTTTCGCCCAAAGAGGGCGGTAATGTCACAGAATTCGCAGTCATAAGGGCACCCCCGGGAAAACTGGATGCTCATCGTGGAATAATCATTCATGTTGATCAGTTCCCATAAGGGGACTGGGGTGTTATCCAGTTGTGGTTTTTGATCAGTGGTGTAGATGCGGCGTGGGTATCCCTTTTCCAGATCTTCTAAAAAGGCGGCCAGGGTGATCTCTCCTTCATTGAGAACAAGGTGGTCGACTTCAGGGAACCTTTCCGGTTCTGATGTGAAGAGAGAGCCGCCTGCAATGATCTTGACACCCAATTTTCTACAGCGATCAATAACATCGTTTGTTGATTCCTGCTGGATTGACATGGCACTGATCATCACATAATCTGCCCATCTTAAGTCTTCATCCTTGAGCTTACGGACATTCATGTCTATCAGCCTTTTTTCCCACTCCTCAGGCAACATGCTCGCAATCGTCAGCAACCCCAAAGGTGGCAGGGCTGCTTTGACACCGATAAACTTGAGGGCATGTTTAAAACTCCAGAAACTGTCAGGATATTTTGGATAAACGAGTAGTGCTTTCATTCAATCACTCCCTTTGGCTGCCATTCTATCACAACTTACTAGTAAATGGAAGTCAAGATCATGCGTGGATCACGGGGACGGTTCTTCTGATCCATTCTTCTGATTCATTTTAAACCGTTTTACCAACGAATATACACCGATATTAAGAGGGGACAATGATGTGGGATGTTGAATTGAGAAGTGAGAAGTGGGAAGTGAGAAGTTGGAAGTGGGAATGGAGGTGTGTTCGGTCAAGACATGGGTAACACAAATGGTTCGGGATGAGGTCGGAAGTGGAAATGGATGTCTGATGCAGAAGGTCAGAGGTCGGAGAAAAGATAACCATTTCAATAATAAAGCAATAAAGCTAGCCTGGCCCCGGTTCTATTGTGCTGCTTTGGAAAATGCCTCATTTACAGAAAGCAGAAAAGGATTGATCAGCTGTGGGTCATAATATGTACACGCTTTTCTCCTGAGCTCCTGGCAGGCCTCAGGATAACTCAAAGCATTTTGGTAGGGGCGGTCAGAGGTCATGGCATCAAAGCTGTCAGCGATGCGCAAAATTCGGGCGAGTAAGGGTATTTCTTCTCCCTGTAAGCCGTCGGGATACCCGGTACCGTCATAGTTTTCATGGTGGGAACGGATAAGGGGGACGATCTCATGGAAGGCAGGAATGGTTTCTACCAACTGGGCACCCCAGATTGTATGTAATTTCATGGTTTCCCATTCCTGTTTGTTTAAAGAGGCAGGTTTATTTAGCAGGCTGGTTTCAATTTTTATTTTGCCGATATCATGCAGTGCGGCCCCATAGCGGAGCCGGTCCAGCTCATCCTCCGGAAGGTTCATTTTCTCTGCCATAGCCAGGGCGTATGTCATCACCCTTTCAGAGTGTCCGAAGGTATACATGTCTTTGGTGTTGATTAAGGAGATCAGTGACTGCAAGGCAGGGAAAGCCTCCTTTATTTTCAGAGCATTGATTTCACACAACACCGATTGGTAGAGGTAGTCTGTGCCTTTACTGTATTTAGCCCGGTAAAGGTCATCCTCAGCAGCCCTGATTAAGGGCAGGGCTGCATCAGTGTCATCGGGATAACCGGCTATCCCTATAGAGATGGAGAATGGCCGTACAAGATCTTTATCAGAGGGGAGGATGGACTCTGCCTCAAGGTTGATCAGCTTTTTGATGTGGTCCATTTCAGGGTGCAACTCTGTTTTATTTTTACCTGGAAAGACCAGCATAAATTCATCGCTGCCATACCGCGCCGCATAGGTGGGTTCCTGTAAAGACTTTGCCAATACAGCCCCGATGGCTGCCAGCAGTTGATCTCCCTTCTGATAGCCATAGCAGGTATTATAATATTTGAACTGGTCGATATCGAGCAGGACCAGGGATAGGGGGGTGCCGCTCTTCACTGATTTCTGCAGTGAAAGGGCGATCTTTTCCTGGAGGTATCTGTGGTTATAAAGACCGGTCAATTGGTCATAATCAGCCAGCTCTAACAGATCCTGCTGGGTTTTTCGTTCCACCTCCATAAGCCCTCCCACCAGCCAGGCTAAAATCACGGCAACCGAGGAGACGATCAGACTGGCCTGGAAAACATCTGCCGGCCAATGAAGGAATATTCTATAATCGATAAATAACATAAGTGCGCTGGCCAGCAGTGCTGCTCCCACTCCGGCTGTTTTGCCGAAAGCGGTTGTGGCAATGATCACCGGGACGACGATTAAAACCTTGGCTCCGACGAAATCCCCACTATACCAGAGGAAGGCGAGGGTCAAAGGGAGAACGATAGCCAGCAGCAGAGCCTCTTCAATGCGTGCCTGAGAGAGGATGGGGATTTTCGACAGCAGGTAGCGGGAGATGTAGAGAACAGTGAAGAGACAGAAAATAACCATTAGCAATGATATCTGGACAATATTGCTTGTGGTTGGTTCAATTTGTAGATTAAGATGTATAAATGCTATCATTAGGAAAATCAGGAGGCAGATAATATGAGTTACCAGGACATGTTCGGAAATATCCTCGATTCTTTTCTTTTCCCAGTTGCGCATTGATAATTCCCCTATCTTGAAAATAGATGTCTGAATCCGGATATCGGATGTCGGAAGTTTGCAAGAATACCTGTTGTCATTCTAGTATACTCTAATACCGATTCAACTTACATTTTCACCCGCCACTTCTTAGGTGAGTCCAATCAGACTTTGTTTTTAAAAAGGGAGTTCTCATATATGGTGTTTCAAAAGAGAATGGTTTCTATGACAGTTCAGTTGTGACAAATAAATGCCCTCCCCTATGCCGACACCCGGGTAATCCAGGGTGCCGGCATTAGAAAGGGTTCACAATATTACTTCCTCAGTGCTGTGGGTACTTCTGGTTGATGAAACAACCAAAAACAGGCTGGCTTCACACCGACTACAGCAGCTAGAGTGAGAACACTGCAACAGACAGGCAATAATCTGTGGAGAATGCGTTTCATAACTTACACCCCCTTTAAAAAAAGATGGTCCGCTATAGAGGCAAACCGGTGGCCTGTTTGAGTTAAGGTAAAGGCTTGCCACCAGGTGCCAAAGCTTACTGCCAGGACAACAGCCGGGGAGTTACCCCAGATGAGCAGGGTAATTTGCCCCAGGGTAATTAAGGCTGTAAGGGTCACAGATAAACGATTAAACTTACGGCGCTCCTGGTCGGTTGTGATCGGTTTAGCCGCGGAGTCCACCGGGGCCAAGAAGTGAAAAGCCAGCAAGGAAAAGGATGCGCCGATCAAAACTACACAAAGCAGGACAGGATGGGGCATCTGCACCGCGGCACACTCAGCGATTTTAGCCAGGAGAGGGGCGATCACCATCCCTAACAGGTTGCAGATGAGCGGTGAACTGCTGTGGGCACCACCTGATAAGAGCCGCAGGGAACCCGCAGCCAATGCCACAGCCAGGGTTGTCCAAAAGCACCCCAGTAGCCATCCTATCAGGCAGATAGTGAGAATGCCCGCCAGGCTGTATGTAATAACCTGCAAGCCGTAAAGGATGACCTCTGTTTCATCCCGGGTGAGTCCCAGCTGCTTTTGAAAATATTCCGCTGCTGATCTGGTCAGGTTCAGCATCTTAGAGCCCTCTCTTTTTGAAATTGTAATGCCTAATCCCCAGAGCCAGAAGGAGTATAAATACTTCTCCCGGGAGGGCAAAAGCCGCCCTCAAAAAGGGGTCAGCAAAGCACTCTTCATAGGTTATACCTGTCCAGTTAAATAAGGGCGTTGTATAAACCATTTCAGCCGCCACTAAGAAAGCGGTAGTTAGCAACACAGATAGGAAAATCTTGCTCAGCTGTGCTCTGGTAAAAAGCCTGGTATTAATAACAAAAGCAAAGATAAGAATAACAGTATGCACCCCGAAAGCAATCGGTAAATGCCGTACAATAAGGTTGGTCAAGGCCATCATGGATGCAATGCAGAAGATAGGCTTTGCTTCATACCTTATTTTTGCCAGGCTGAAGATTAAAAGCGTCATTACCAAACTTTCAGGGATATCCTGCAGCAAAAGAGCAATTATCTCCGGTAATATTTTTTGTGCCATTTTTTCTCCTTATGTAGTTATATTGTTAAAATCGGCAGGATTTGCTTTACTTCTACATTACTACCTTTTATTCCTGCTTTGTAAAAAATTTTATTCAAATATTTAAAAATATAGAGATAAGTCCTAGGGCTTTTGTCAGTCCCATACCGCCGAGCGTCACCAGTAGAAATAAAACAAGATAGTAAGTCCGGTTACGAACGGCCCTGCCTCGGTGTGGCACCGGTTAATTGACTCTAACATCTCCTCTTTAATTCATCTGTTTAGAGACCAAAGAAACGTGCGGCATTTTCCCCCCAGACTCCATTTTTCTCTTCTTCATTGAGGTTTGTTGCAGCCCATTCCTTGTAGTAACGAGATGGGGGTAGGAGTGGATAGTCACTGCCCAGCAGCACCTTGGGCAGTACACCCGCCAGGCGTGCGGTCTCATAAACCGCCGGATAGAAAAGGAAAGGAGAGGCTGCGGTATCATAGTAGACATGCCGTAGGGACTCCTTAACCTCAGGCATTAACTCATAGCTGAACAGTCCGCCACCCCAGTGGGCAAAGATGATTCTATTGTCTGGATTGTTGATGGCAAAGCGGTAGGCCTGTTCGGGGCCCATCTCTCCCTTGCCAGGGTAGTAGTGTCCTACCATTTCGTTGGTGTGCATCAAAATAGGCAGGCCCAATTCCCGGCACACTGCGGTGAAGGCTCCAACCTGATCCTGGTCGGAAATGTCGATCTGTACAGATGACGGGATCACCTCCCCAACACCCTTAAGGCCGGCTTCATGGCAGCGAATCAGCTCTTTTTCCATTCCCGCATCCTTTGGGGGAACGATAGCAAATCCTATGAAGCGGTCCGGATAGCGCTTTACAGTTTCAATGATGTAATCATTGGCCTCCCGCGCCATCCCCGGATCAAGACAGGAAAAGCCAAAGACCACCGACTTGTCGATCCCGGTTTTCTCCATGTTTTCCAGTACATCCTCCGCAGTGGCGAATTTAGCCTTTGGGTTGTCATGCAGCAGTTTGAAGTGGGCGTCGCGGTCAAGGTTTTTTCTGATGTCTTTAATAAAATCCGGCGCCAGGATATGAACGTGAACATCGATTTTCATAATCCCAATCTCCCTCCAATATTAATGAAAATATCAAAAAAACAAGATCATTAACAAATATTCTCTCTTCTCTTTCTAAAACCCTGCGGGTCAAAGAAGTTCAGATAGTGTATAATATAATGACAGTAATTGTATTCTTGCTACAAAAAGCCGTAATATTCTTGTCTAAACCAGCAAGGGGTAGCAAATCTGCATATCTAAGTAGATGTAGCCGGAAAACCAATTTGGGGGAGGAGCCATGCGGAAAGAACCGGTTTTGACGGGTGGCCAAAAGACTAATAGATACATGTCCTTGATTTGCATCGCCATTATTCTGATTTTATTTTTTACTGTTTTGTTGGTATGGTATTTCAACGTTTACCCGCACTGGATATCCTGGGTAGAGGCCAATATATCCAAGAAGCATTCTGCGGTCCCAAATGTGCCCATCTATTACCAGGATCAGGTTACAGTATTAATGTATCATCACGTATCCCCGGCCATGAAAGGGGAGGGGTATGTTACCCCACAGCGTTTTAATAGAGATCTGGAACTGTTAAAACTGAATGGTTTTAACTTTATTCCAGTTGAGAGATTGGCTGCTTTTACTGAAGGAGAGGTGGATGTTCCTCCCAATGCAGTTGTGGTAACATTTGATGATGGCTACGAGGATTTCTATTTACACGCCTTTCCTGTTTTGAAAAAGTACCAGGTTCCAAGTATCGTCTTTATTATCGGTGGCATGATAGGAAAGGATGGTTACCTCAACTGGGATCAGGTGCGTTCCATGGAAAGGAGTGGGCTTGTTACTATTGGCGGCCATACTTTTGATCAGCACTACCGTGTACCGGTCTCTCCAGGCAAAAAAATGCCGGCTTCTGTTGGCTGTATCTACGATCCCCAAAGCGGTTATTATGAAACCAGGGAGGAGTACTTACAGAGGATGACAGAGGACTGCCGCCTTTTGCAGGAAATTTTCATGGCCGAATTGGGGCATAGCACAGCATATTATGCCTATCCTTATGGAGCGTATTCACAGGATTACATCAATGTCCTCAAGGAGTTTGGCTACAGGAATATTTTCACTGTTTTAAGTGGGTCCAATAAAATGAAGCAAAACCCCACCCTTTATTACAGGATTAATGCCGGGACTCCGCGCATGCCCCCGGAGAAGCTGGTTGCGAGGTTAATAACCGGCGGTGCTTCTGCTGTTGTTCCTGCCAGCCAACCTGTAGATTGGTCGCCCGCTTGGGATATGTGATTGTCATCGAGTCTTCCGCTTCCCCATCTCCGGCGTATCTCGTACCCCATGGGTTGTCTGCCTCAGAACTGACGCATAGCCTCTAACTACTATGCCCGACAAGGTTTCCAGAGACTAGAAGAAATATTTTATCGAAAAAGGAACTGGACAGCGGTAATTAATTATGAGACAATAGTGTGGGTTATTATCAAAGGGGGCCTGCACTATGACAAAACAATACGACAACCAAGTCTTGGTAAGCGGCAGATATTTCACCGAACAGGAACTGACAAGATTGTTAAAGGAAATAATACGCATGTTTCCGAAACTAAGCCTTACCGAGCT
>NZ_CDRZ01000298.1 GCF_000946815.1 Syntrophaceticus schinkii
GTAAGCCCTCAGGCAGGAATACCTTGTTGATGTATCGAAGAAAATCTTTGAGCCACCGTTTCGACATCGGTGGTAACACCTCCTGGAAATGATGATTTGATCGTTGTTGCTTCCAGGAGGTTTTTGTCATTAGTTATGTTTTTTCCTGCCTGTTTGGTTTAAAAAATGCGAATTAATAAAATTTTGCTTTTATACTGCGTTGCTTGCACCGCAAGAACTTAGGCGATCACCTGCGGAGTTTCTGTTTACCTGGTTCTGCAAAGGTAGACTTGGGTGAATTAGGGAAATGCAACGGGTGGATAAGTGGAACGAGAGCCTGAATGCGCAAGGGGGACAATTTCCCCTATGCACGCGTGCACCGGGAACTGTCCCCCTTGCACGCAAGCTTAACATCGCCATAACTGATAGACATAGATAGCTAAAAAGCCTGTTACCAGGACAAAAACTGGCACAGGCAATTTTAAAATTAAAAGCTTCTCTCACTGCTGAACACCCACTGCATTGTAGAGATAAGAGGCCAAGTGGGCGGTTCCACTTGAGATGTGTAAACTTGAAGTGCAGGGCAGCGCGCGTCATAGAGATGACCGCTTAAAGTTCGGGCAAATTCTTGACCACCTCAGTGAGTTGGGCAGCCGCGTCATAGAGATGACCGCTTCAGTTTCAGCTTGATATGTGTGAACTTGAATTCGAGGTGCCGGCAATTTCTAAAATTCTGCAGGGACGGTTCCACTTGATATGTATGTACGATGTATCAGTAGACACTGTAATAGAAACGCCTATAATTCTAGCGTTCCCTCGCCCCCGATAGAGCCACCCTCTACCAATTCAGCCACTGGCACAAGAAGGTGATCCCCTGTTTCCAAATACCTCACCTCGGCGTCTTCTCCATCCAGGTTTTCAATCCAAACAGGAGCCCCATTGTATAACACCTCAACTACACCCAGTGATTCGACAATCTTTTGTGCTTTTTCCGGATCCAACTGCTACACCCCTTTTTGTATTTATAATTCCCGCCTTTTATAAAAGTAGTCAGTATCCTTCCTCAAGTCTTAAGCATGACTTCTCCTTCTCACCACAGGCCCATCTCCACATCATCAAACCCCGCAAAACACAAAAAGGGAACACAAGGTGGTTCCTGGATACTTCAAACTTCTGGCTTCCGGTTTCTAACTTCTGCTTTTATTTGGGTGACTGTCACCTGGGAAGGCAACCTGTATATAAAGATTCGGCCTTTTGGTGACAGTCACCTGAAAAGTCACCTAAAAAATGCGTGCCTAGGAATCCTTGGCTTTCTTGCCCACCATCTCTTCCAGCACCTTGCCCAGTTCATCGATGGCTTTGCCGTATCCTGCCCAGTCACCGGTCTTGAGGGCTTTATTTGCCTCTAGATAAAGCTGATTTGCCTTTTCCGCAAGGCTGTCTTTATCTTGCGGAACGGGAGCAACATCATCGGGTTGAGGGCTGGGGGTATCTGCATCCACTCCGAACAGTTTGTTGAGGGCGCTCCAGAGGTCTCTTTCCATGACAACCCGGCCATCATAGAAGGCGATCACCCGGGTCAGCTCCGGCATGGCGCTCTCCTTGGCCTGCAGGAAGAGGGGCTCCACATAGAGGAGTTTTCCGGCCAGGGGGACTGTGATCAAATTTCCGCGAATCACCTGGGAACCGTGCTGGTTCCAGAGGGTGAGTTGGCTGGAGATTTCGCCATCCTGATCAACGCTGGCCTCCACCTGCATTGGTCCGTAGGCGTGGATATCTTTGGGAAAGACATCGACAACCATTTCCCCATATTGGTCGCCGTCACAGCGCGCCGCAAACCAGGCCACAGCATTTTCACGGTTTACCGGTGTGAAGGGAAGGATCAAGACAAACTCCTCTTTTTCCCCACCGGAAAGCTTCATCATGGTATAATACGGCTCGATTTCCTGGCTGTCATCTGAGAATTTTTCATGGGGAATCGACCATTCGTCCTCACGGTTATAGAAAACCCGTGCATCCTGGACATGGTATTCGGCAAAAACCTCTGCCTGAAGTTTAAACAGGTCTACAGGATAGCGCAGGTGCTCCCTGAGGGATTCCGGCATCTCAGATAGGGGGCGATAAAGGCCCGGGTAAATCTTACTGTAGACCCCGACCACCGGGTCGGTGGGATCACTCACATAAAAGGCATATTCACCATTATAGGCATCCACAACCACCTTCACCGAATTGCGAGTATAGTTGATGCCCTCCCTCATATCCGAGTAGGGATAATGGCTGGCTACTGTATAGGCATCGAGGATCCAAAAGATGCGGCCGTCTGCCACAACCGGATAGGGGTCACTGTCAAAGCGGAGGTACGGAGCCAGGCGGCTGGCATCCTGTACAGTGCGCTGATAGAGAATGCGGCTTTCAGAGGTGATATCGGAACTGAGCAAGAGCCGCATATCTTTGAAATGCAGGGCATAGAGAATGCGGCGGAAGGGTGTCAGCTGCACACCGCCCTTCCCCTGATAGCTGCAGTAAATATTCTTCTCACCTGATGGGTAATCGAACTCCCCAATTTTGGTATTCACAACAACAATGCTGTCGGTCAGTTCGCCATAGTAAATTTCCGGCCTCTCAACCTTGATCTCGGAAAATTCCGCTTGAGGGGGGATGTTTTCCAACAGGTAAAGGGGACGGCCCTCAGCTGTCACTTCGTTCACCGGGCTGACCACTGCGCCATAGCCATGGGTATACTGCAGGCGGCGGTTCACCCAGGTGCGGGCACGCTCAGACAGCTTGTCCTGATTCAATTCTCTCGCAGAGATCATCACCTGGCGGTAGTCATCACCAAAGCGGTAGCGGTCAACATTGACATCGTGAAAACTGTAATAACGGCGCAACTGCTGCATCTGGTTGTACACCTGCTGGATGGGACGGAAATCCCAGAGGCGTATATTTGACAGAGTAACCCGATTTTTTTCTACAATATCTTGCCCCGCTTCTTCTGCATCATCTGTGATCACACTTACAGATTTGACTCCATCCAGTCCGTAAGCGTAGCGGGTGGCTGCGATGTTGTGCTCGATGTATTTCTTTTCGCGGCTGAACTCATTGGGCTCCACACGGAATTTCTGAATAACAAAAGGGTAAAGGCCTCCTACAAGGATGGATGCGATCAGCAGCATACCGACACCTGTAGCCACCGGAAGCACCTTCCCGCGCAGGAGGCTGATAAAGACCAGGATGGCCGCCAATAGCGCGACCACAATCAGGATCTTTAAGGCCGGGATACGGGCATGGACATCTGTAAAGCCCGCACCGAAGAAAGAGCCCTGCGCGGTGGTCAGCAGACCGAACATGGAAAGGTAGTATTGCCAGGCCTTCAATACCAGCAGCCCGGCGATAAGAGAGGCCAGGTGCAGTTTGACCGGGGAAAAGATACGCCAGCCACCTTTTAGAAATTCACTGGAAGCAAGAAAAAAGTAAAGCAGCCCGCAGATAAACAGCATGAGGATCACTGCAGAAGTCAGTGAAGACTGCAGCAATTCGTAAAAAGGAAGCTTAAAGAGATAAAAGGAAGCATCTTTGCCCATGATAGGGTCAGGGCGTCCAAAGGGAAGTGCATAGAAAAACTTCTGGAAAACCTCCCAGCGGGTACTGATGCTTACAGCGAAAAGCAGTGCAAACAGGGCACTCACTCCACCGGCCAGAAGCTTGCCTATCTTAGATGAAAAAATGCGGCGCAAGGGGGCTATAAAGACTTCATAAACCCGGGTGTTGATATCAATAACCTGAAAGGCCGGCAAAGAGCGGCGGAGATACCAAAAATTTGCCTGGAAAAATGCGAAAAAAACAAGAAAGACAACAGCCCCCACCACAAAGCGCGTCAAAAACAGTGTCCAAAACACCCTTTGATAGCTAAGGGAAGAAAACCACATAAAATTAGACCAGATCCCCAGTACACTTCCCAGAACAAATAGAGCAAATATTAAAATGAGCAATTGCAGTAGCCGTTTCCTCTGCATGAAATCCTCCTCTTCCAACAGAATTTACCTTGCAAAACTCCATCTTTTCGAATACTATATAGAAACAATCCATTCGGGGAACTGACATTTGCACAGCTACTTCCCCAACTCGAACTATATTTATAGATAGCTTTTGAAATATCCTTCTATTATTTTTCTCCATTTTAAATTGTAAGCAAAATATACCTGACGGAGATGCACCGGGGACGGTTCCCGGCGCATTTCTGACGCAAAGTCACACCACTATTCGTTTCTGGACTATGCAAATAACCGGTTGCAGATTAGCAACCCTGGGAAAGGAGTGGTGTTGGATACGTGATACATGGTAACAGTCACCATTCCCCTGTGAGACGCGAGAACCGTCCCCGCGTCTCCCCGCGTCTCATGATATAATTATTGATATAAAGATTTCTATAAGGGGTGTTTGGGTATGAACAACGATGTCGATATCTTCGGGACATTGCTTGAAAAGCCTGAAACAGAGGTCCGCAACTGTGAGAACTGCAACAACGGGATTAAAACCAAGGACGGACTCAAGTGCTGTTTCAACAGAAAAGAAGAGTGTATCGGGGATGGGGAATACAAACACTGGACACCGCTTGCTGTGATCGTGATCGGGGACGAGAATTATGATTGACGTACTCCCACGACTGTTTCCGCCTTTCATCCCACCATTAAAAGGGTGGGTTTTCCCGGCGGATGATTGTAAATAAAAACCCACCCCTCATTAATGCAGTTGGGGTGGGAGAGTTGGGGTGGTGCAGTTGGGGTGGGAGAGTGACTACTGTGCATACTGTCCTTGACGCAGATGACCCCTATTCTCTAAAACCGTCATAGCATAAACCATATGGTTTGGCCATAACTTGTTGACCCTGACCTTCTTTGCCGAGGAATTTGCCGTTTTCAGCTACCAGATTTCCTCTAAAGAATACTTTTTCTGCTCTTCCTATTTGTTCAAAGCCTTCAAAAGCGTTGTAATCAGTGTCATGTAAACTGGTTTCATTGCTGAAAACACCTTTGTAATCAGGATCAAAAATAACTATATCTGCATCTGACCCGACATCAATTTCCCCTTTTTGCGGGTATATACCACAAATTTTTGCCGGTTTTGTGCAGCAAACGTCAACAAACTTGGTACGGGAAATCTTGCCTTTTTCAACTCCATAGGTCCAAATCATATGCAGGCGATCTTGAACTCCTGGAGCACCGGGCGGTATTTTGCTAAAATCATTGATGCCCCTGTGTTTGGCAATCGCAAAACCGCCGATAACGGCACAATGGTCAGAGCTTACTGCCAGAATCCAGCCATTCCGAATTGCTTCCCACAGATAATCAACATCTTCCTGTGGTCTTAAAGGTGGGTTACATACATATTTTGCCCCTTCAAAATTCGGTTTTTCTAAATTCTTGTCATTTAAACTCAGATAATGGGTACAGGTTTCTCCAAAGGCCTGAACCCCTTCAGCACGGGCTTCCCTTAAGACTTCTGCGGCTGCTCTGTTGGTCACATGGACTACAAAAAGCGGCGCATTGGCCATCTTTGCCATATAAACAGCCCTGGAGGTGGCTTCTGCTTCACACAGAATGGGTCTTGATAAAGAGAAATTTTCCGTGCCGGTTTTTCCTGCTGCTAAAAGCTGTTTAACTTTAACATCAATGATATCCGCATTTTCAGCATGAACCATAATCGTCACACCGCATTTTTTTGCAATCTGTAAAGCTTTAAAGATGGAGTCATCGGTGGCATAGTAATCCATACCCTTGTAAGCCATAAAGAGCTTGACCGAGGCCACCCCGACTTCAGGCATAAAGGGTATATCGTTAAAGGATTGGTCCGTGGGATCCATGATGATTCCGTGCAGGACATAGTCCACCATGGCTTTTCCTTCTACAGCCTCTTTTTTATATTTTATAATGGAGTCTTTAAGCCCTATACCTTTGGGTTGGACAACGAAGTCCCCAACTGTTGTGGTACCGCCCACTGCAGCAGCATCAGAAGTTTCATAACCGAGGGAACTGAAGGAATTATAGTGAAGGTGCTCATCAACACCGCCTGGGAAAACATATTTACCGGAGGCATCTACCACCTGGTCGGCGCGGCCTTCTAAACCGGTGCCAATCGCTGCAATTTTTTCGCCTTCGATCAGCACATCTGCTTTGTATTCATTTACCGAAGTCACTATAGTACCATTTTTAATTAAGATGCTCATTTTTCTCCTCCTAATTCATTGGCTTGTTTATCAAACCCGGTTCCGTAGCGACTACCTTTTCACCTTCAATGAGTATATCAGCCTGGTATTTATTAACCGCTGATATGATGGTGCCGTTTTTTATCAATAGACTCATCTTACTTCTCCTTTATAACCTGAATTCCCGCGTTTTTATACCTATGTGCTTGAAACATCTATAAACACTGCATTTCTTGCTCCTCATCGGTATAATAATTTATACCTATGAGGAATAAAAAACTTTTGAAATCTCTTATATCATGCGGATTAAGAGACTCATAGGTATAATTTTCCGGGAATCCAGGTTATAAGAAGAAAAACGTAATCTAAAATGAATGGGTGATAATAACAGGGGACACAATTTTTATTTAATTAAAATGTGTCCCCTGTCAGTTCCCTACATCTCAGT
The DNA here is from genome assembly GCF_000946815.1 of Syntrophaceticus schinkii. Lineage (GTDB taxonomy): Bacteria > Bacillota > DSM-12270 > Thermacetogeniales > Thermacetogeniaceae > Syntrophaceticus > Syntrophaceticus schinkii. The sequence goes on from NZ_CDRZ01000298.1 coordinate 6,630, forward strand.
GTAAGCCGATATTATACTATATCTCTCTTTTATATACGCTTTTGTCGATGCCTTCCAGATATTTTACTACGTTTTCCAAGGGCTCAACATCGCAGAACTTGGCATCCATGTCAAACAGGTTCCAGGCAATAACCCCAGGTACTCTGTCTCCAATGGTGCCTTCCGGAATAATTGTTTTAAATCCATATCCGGTTGAATCCATAACGGTGTGTCTAACACATGCACAGGAGGTGGCTCCCATTACGATAACTGTGTCAACTCCTAGGTGGTACAGGGTTTCAGCCAAATGGGTGCCGAAGAAATTGCTGGCATATTTCTTATGAATAACGGGCTCTTCCGGCTGGGGTTTCAGTTTGGGGTCGATTTGCATCCATTCAGAGTTAATATCTAATGTGCGCATGGGAATTTTCTCGTCCCATTTGCAGAGGTCGAGCTGTCTTTTTCCAGTGTAGCCGGTGGTTGTGTGGAAAATGGGAACTCCGGACTTTCTGGCCGCTTCCAGGACTTTAAGGGCATTGGCACAAACTTCTTCATTATTCTCACATGTAAAGGGGTGCCCATCGGACATCCAGGCCCTGGCCATATCCACTGTAGTTACTGCAGGGGCTTTACCGTAACCCATTCTTCTCTGGAAGCCTCTTTCTTTGTAGACCTTCCTGGCTTCCTCAAAAGCCCTATTTAACATTTCTTCATCAAAAGTATACTGTCCACCAGAGTCTGTATAGTTGTTCCAGTTTTCTTTTTTCTCCCATTTCTCTGCCATTAATGTCCACCCTTTCGTTTTTTGAGTTTTTACTTTGGAGAAACCCTGATTGCCACATCCGGTATAGTTTGGTTTCACCAACCCTTATTGAATTAACGGCCGTTAATTAACTCGCAACGATAGTAATTGCAACAACCGTGCCAATCATAAATAACAGGATTATGCCGGTTAAAGGGTGGAATCCTTAGGATTTAGTGTTGCTTGTAGGCAACAGTTATTTGCTGATCCGTGTTTTATCCTTGTATAGTGCTATTTTGGCAAATTTGCAACGGTTTTTAGTCCTGTTGCTTATTTGCAACGGTCTTATGAAAAAAAAGAGATGATATGTTCAAGACAAAAATTTTTTGGGATTGAATTGAAGTGTTAACACCCAGGTCAGTGGCAGGCGCATGGATGAATGGTTTTTTAGGGTATAAGCATTAAACCCCAAATTCTTTGATTATAGTGACCTAATCTAACCTTTATGCAAACTCACAACAATAAAATATTGCGTTCTTGTAACTGCAACTTGCCGGACTTACCTGAAAGCTTTGCCTCAATTTCAGCTTACTTCAAGCTTATTTTTGCCCGCAGAGCCCTCACTTTTAAGGCTCTTTCCCTGTTGATCGATATTATGTTTTTTTAATTTCCTAGATAATGTTGACGGATTAATACCCAGAGCTGCTGCTGCCTTCCTGATAGATGGGTGAATTTTGAGTGCAGAGAGAAGTATATCTTTTTCGAACCGTTCCAATAGATAATTCAGTTTTCCTGTTTGTTCTGCCTCCGGTAAATTATGCTCAGATAAGACATGATCAGCTACAAGCTTGGCGGGAAGGTCTTCCATGCCAATCTCATCACCTGTGTTTATGATAAATAAATACTCGATCAGGTTTTCCAGCTCTCTAACATTACCCGGCCAGGAGTAATCAGCCATAATCTCCATGGCCTCAAGAGAAATAAATAAATTCTTTTTATAACGTTTGTTTAGCTTCTCGAGAAAGTAGCGGATCAACTCGGGTATATCTTCACTTCTCTCTCTGAGAGGAGGAATAGTGATGGGCACAACATTTAATCTAAAGAAAAGGTCCTCTCGAAAGTTACCCTTTTTGACCTCAAGAGCCAGATTTTTATTTGTTGCAGCCAACACCCGGACATTGAGCTTTGTCGCCTTCTGAGCGCCCAACCGGAATACTTCTTTTTCTTGGAGCACCCTGAGCAGCTTGGATTGAACTGTTAAAGGGAGTTCTCCGATCTCATCGAGCAAAATCGTCCCTCCATTTGCCAGCTCAAACATTCCGGGTTTACCGTTTTGGCTCGCCCCTGTAAAAGAACCTTGTTCATAACCAAACAACTCCGATTCGAAAAGCTCTGCGGGAATTGCAGCACAGTTGACTCTAATATAAGGGCCTTTAGCTCTGGGGCTCTGCTGGTGAATGAATTTCGCCAGCAGCTCTTTGCCAACCCCGGACTCCCCCTGAATCAACACGGAACTGTCAAATTGCGCTGCCTTTGATGCCAGCTGGAGCATATCTTCTATTGCTTTGCTTTTATAAATAAAGTCCTCGTACTGCTGCAAATGTTGCCGGCGCAGCTGTTTTAATTCATTAGAGTATTTTTGAAGGAGTGTTTTAGTTGCCTCTAATTCGTTCCTTAAGTTGATTAGCCCTGAAATGTCCCTGGTATTGCAAATTACCCCGACAATCGTCTTTTCATCTTCATCATAGATTGGATTTGCGGTGGTCAAAGCCTTTTTACCGGTAACGTACTCATGGATAATAGAAGCAGGTTTTTTTTTGCTCTAATACAAGTAATGACACAGCAAAATTAAAAAAGTTTTTCTTCACGCAGTTTACGGAGATTCTTCCCTATCATCTGCTCCTTTGTTAAGCCTGTAACAGACTCATAGGCACTATTAACATATAAAACATTTCCTTGGTCATCAGAAATCAGAACACCATCTGAAGAAGCCTCCAGCACAGATAGGAGAAAGTTGGTATTCTCTAAAAAAGAAATACAGTTCAATTCATTCATCGCAATCTCCCCTCCATTTGTTTTATGACATATCCAAGCACCAACAGGGAATCTTGCAAAGTGTTTCTTGGTTGACGCCCATGCCGCCCAGGCAGCACCAACGTTTCAGACCTCCAACTTCAGGCTTCTGGCCTCCGCTTTTCAGGTAGGGGGTCTATCAAAACAAAGCAAGCCCTATATGTTTGTAAACAGCAACAATAAGGGCTCTTACTATATAGTGCTATCCGATATGAATCAGCACCTTTGTGGGAGCTAATTATAATATCTATCTCTAATATTAATTTGTTTTTTTCGTTTTTCGCAACATCCCTGCGAATTCTGTAACACTGACGCATCAAAAATAACCGCATACCTGCTCTGCAAAGGAACCGAGGTGGGCAATTTACGCGATAAAAATTCTGGCCCAATCGCGCAAACACCTTATGCAGCGCCATGTTTGTGACTCATGCGTCAGTCCGGCGAATTCCAGCAACCGGGCCGCAATCTTTGAACTAGTATCTAAGCCTTCTTTTTACAATTTCGCCATATTTCTGAATAATATTTGATCTCCTTAGAGGGCACATTTATATTGCCCTCTAAGGCAGTTTTAATATTGGGGTAACAGAGAACCGCCCCCTGTCACTCCTGTCACCTCTTGTAAGACTTATTCAAAGGGTGGCAGAGAAGGGTGACAAGAGAAGCGTTCCCCTGTCACCCTTTGAGAAGCTTATTCGAAATGTGTTATTTTTGTGATATCGGTAGCAAGGCCGTTCAGCGCTCTTTTAACCAATTCTTTTCTCAAGGCATGCTCATCTTCAGAATTGAGCCCGGGATTGCCCACCGGATGCGGGATAGCAACAGTGGGAACTATCCTGTTGGCTCCAACAGACTCGGAAATTGTGGTAATTGTAGCCATATGAACAATGGGGATACCGTATCTTTCGATTTCTTTGACCATCGTTGCACCGCAACGAGTACAGGTCCCTCATGTGGAAGTGAGGATAACCCCATCGACCCCCGCCTCTTTTAAGATCTTTCCAATTTCAGTTCCGAACTTTTGGGCATTGCTGACCGATGTTCCGGTTCCTGTTGTGGTGAAGAACCAGTCATAGACCTTCCCAATAAACCCTGCCTTTTCAAACTCCTTGAGGATATCAAGGGGGGCAATCCTGTTCGGGTTCTCATTGGCGTAAGCGGTATCATATCCTCCGTGTGTGGAATAGAAGTCAGAAGCATTTAAGCCATCCATGCCACTGACATCGTATTTGCCCCATTTTTGGGCACTGGCAGACTGGATTCCGTCCGGGTTACCCTGGGGAACGATGCCACCAGATGTACATAACGCAATGGTGGCTTTGCTCAAATCCTTGATGGCAGGCGCAGGATCAACCTGGTCAAAGACCGGCATCGGCATTTCTGTTTCAAATACTTCCCCTTTGAAGCGTGCGATCAGCATTTCAACTGCACGCTGGGACCCTCTTTTTTCCACAAACAGGGTCTTTCTCATCCCACGTGGGATATAACCTTCCTTTTCCGGGGCATCTAATTCAATACCCTTGACCAGTTTGACTGCAATTGCTGCCATGGCCGGCAGGGCCTTCCTCATACCTGCAGCAGAATCGGCCGTGCTGACAACGATGGCTTTATCCTTACAAACATCAACACCCGGATTTTCTACATACATACCTGTCACAACCGGGATCTTTAATTCTTCAACTACTGCTTTGGCCAGCTCGGCACAGGCCACACCATACCTACCGGCGTTGAACGCAGGGCCTGCAGCAACCAGATCAGGGGATACCTCTCTGATTGTATTAAGAAGAAATTCCAGTGATTTTTCCTTATTCTCATTAAAGTAATTATCACCGCAAATGATGGTACCAACAATTTCACCCTCACCCTGGAGAGCGCCTTCAAACCCTAGAGCTGGGCCTACCTTTTCCGGGCGGTACTCTGGAGGCATTCCTGCTTTATCCTCTCCACCGACCTGTCCGAAAAACTGGTTTACATAGTACAGTACTTTGAATTTGCCAGACATGTCATTTCCTCCCTTCGTACAGAACTAGTATAATCTGCAGGTTACATTGTGGTATCCGATTTCGGAAGTGGCACCGATCACCGCATTCAGTTCGCACATCAAGGTGCCGTCTTCTAAAAGAGCACCCTCCCAGCCGCCGGCCAGTACTGCGATGGACTCCGGATTGCCAATAATCTTATCGGCCGGAGGCAGGGTGACCACATGGCTCACATTGCCTCCTGAAACCACTGCCACTGCTTCAGCAGCTGTATCAGCCAGGGGCTGCGACATACCATCACGGCCTGCACATTCGTCGGTAATCAATGTGGTAATAATTCCAGCCTTTTCACACTTCTTACAGATCATCAACAGGTCTGAATCCGGGTTGCCGTATCCCTCTTCAGAAACCAATACACCATCTGCACCCAGCGTCTTTGCCAACTTAATTGTGTAATCAGATGCACGCAACTTGCCGGAGAGGGTGGTATGTTCAGGAACCATAATTACACCCATGAAATTAATCTCTTTACCATGCTGTGCATAAAGGTCAAGGATAGCAGTGTTATTCTGGTGCTGGTAGGTGGTGATCTTGTCACAGGCGGCCACACAGTTGCCACTGATCACAGCATTGTCCAGCTCTTCGTTGGGATGCATCAGTGTTGGAAGAATGGTTTGGGCATTAACTCCATAGATATATGTGTCATGTAAGAGCCCCTGAGTGATCATCATTTCGGCATATATCACTTTGGGAAGGTTGGGGTATTTTGCAGTTTCTTCAAAAATGCTTCCCATCTCATAGGTCAGGACCTCATCGGGTTCCATCTCTTTGCCGGCCTCACCGATGAATTCAGCTGCTCTCAGGCCTGCCAACCTTACGGTTTCCTCATGTGTATGGGTATCCAGGCCATCCACTACCTGAATGTCAACGGTCACATTAAGGGTTTTGGAAAAAGGTGTCCATTTGGCGCCTTCCCCCCACATATCGATAACTCCCTCCTGGAAGCCGACGATATCCCCAACTGTAACGACAGCAGCACCATATAAAGCATGGGTCCTACCTTCGCCACATTGGGAGGGCTTTGTGGTTACACCGGGAAATCCGGCACCTGTGCCTGAAACCTTTACTCTCGGCTCAATAACATCTTTGACAGGTATGATTCTTACCTTTTCTCCGGGTTTTGCGATATCAAGCCTGATATCCTTGATCCTTTCGTCTTCTTTTAAACTGGCTATCAAGCCTTCCTTATCGATCGTTAAAACGCCGCCTTGTACATAGGTCTTGTCACCAAACTGTACGTCTTTAATATTGATCCGTCCGATTTCCAGCTTCAAAAGAATTCACCCCCTGATAATTTAACTGATTTTAATTCTGACACGTCTGCTGTTAGTGTAACCAGCCACCCTGGTATAAATTAATCACCTCCCAGATATCCCCCTAAAGCTACCATTTTCCCTGTTCATCATCCAAGGCCGACTCCAGGAGAATGAGATCCATCAGCTTATAGTCATCCCTGTTAACCTTGTCTGCTCTCCGGACATCCATGTGCCTTTTATATTTATGAATACTGTCCTCTACAATCACCGCCTGCAGGGGGTCGACCCTCCTGTTATTTCTTCCGATAATGATTGACCGGTAAGGAGAAAACAATATCCTCAGGCTTGCAGGAAGGGGATGGCTGATCAGATCACACCCCTCGTAGACCAGATCCCTAACCTTGATCAGGACTTTTTCAACAGACCCATCTATAAAAAGCACCTTATCCGGGTATTTTTCAACAACTGATGGGTTATTGGTAATGATCATTTCCACCAAGGAATCTCCTCCTTTACCAGGTGACTGTCACCATCTTTCCACCATCTTTTTCCCAACCACCAACCCGAAAAACAGAAGCCAGAAGTCAAAAGTCTGATGAGTTTCCCAGATGGCGGTCACCATTTAGCCCTAGAGTATCCGGCACTATAAGATTCAGTTAAAGGGGACTGTCCCCAATGCACGAAACCGTCTCCTTGGCGGGGCGGAGCCTCCGACCTCCAAACTCACAGGTATCCGTTTTTCTTGAGCAGTTCGATCGATCTCTCTTTATCCTCCGGGGCAACCATAATGATCGGCCCTGTGCAGCCCATTCCGCTCTCGGCATAGATCTTTTCCTTCCATAAAACCTGCACCGCATCTTCGATTTCCATTACTTCGATTCCCGGAATCGCCTCACTGACTATTTTCTTTGGCGGAGGAGCGATATCAATTGCCCCTTCACTCTTTTTAGCCGTATCTACCGGCACTAAAGATTGAAGCAGTTCATTCCAACCGGCTTTTTTAGCTGCGCTGAATTCTGCCCTTGCCTTATCCAAAAGCTTTCCCCTGGCACATTCTGCAGCAAAGCTGATCGCTCCGGCAATTACCGGGGCACCTGAAGCACGGGAGATAATACAAATGATCCGGTCATAGTTCTCTCCTACTCCAGGGCCATATCCAAGGCCAAGGGTCTCGTAGTTCCCACCGCTGCTGTAAGCAGAAAAAACCTTAATCAGCACATTACCGGTCAGGCTGTCGGTAACCATAACATCGGGAACACCCATCAACAGGTCGTTCCCCCTCATCACTACCCCACCATCACTTCTGGCCGATTCGGCGAAAGACAGAGGGTAGCCCGCTTCTTGAAGTTTAATTAAGGCCCTTTCCACCTGCCTGGCTCCGTCAATATTGAGAATCCCCACGGCAGGTTTATCTATTCCACAGGCTTTGGCTGTGGCAATCCCATAAATGGTGTTTCTCAGCATTGCGGTTACCCTTTCAGTAGCAGAAGTACCTGTAGTGGTAGCAAGGAACATCTCTTTTCCTTTGGCAGGTGTAATGACACTTCCCACTGTGGACACCCCGATGGGGAAGGGATAGTGCGCAGTCACTGCAGCATCCAAATCCCCGCTGAGCAGCAGTTCATCCATTTTTGCGTGGGCCTCTTTTTCATCTGCCGCTTCTACCAGTTCTAAATCGCTTTGTACCCCCTGGCCAATGAGCACAACTTCTATATCAGGGTTTTGCTTTGAGGCAAGCTCAGCCCCGGCTGCCGGTTCCCCTGGCCCATGCTCACTTCCCAGAATGGTGAGGCCGACCCTGACCTTTTTATTAAAGGAACCTGTTTCCAGAGCCTCCGCGATATCTTCAAATACTCCAGCAATGGTGTCTCGCATTATCTTTTCGTCCACTATTTCACCTTCCTTTCTCAGGCTCGCCAACCACAGGGACGGTTCTCGCGGCTGCGAACAGGCTTCTATTCCCACTTCCCACATCCCACTTCCCACATCCCACTTCCCACATTTCATTCGACGGTTCTCGCTCTGGTCACCATTGCGATCGACCGCTTAGTTCACCTTCCAGCCCCAGCCAAGCTATTTTCTGAAAGCTTTTGCAAAATCACGCATCGCATCAGCGATCATTAATCGTACTGCATCCTGGTCAAAGCCCGTTTCTGCCTTGCCGCTGTTTTTTTCTATAATCAGGGAAACCCCGTCAAATAGGTTAGTCAATCTTCCCAGGAAAAGGCTGCCTTTGCCGATAATCATTGCCCTGGTTATTTCGCCTTGCAGAATCATCTCCCGGGCATGACCGATAAAAGGAACCCCGGAGGGAATGTGCCCCTGAGTGGGCGCAAAGCCTGGCATACCGAAGCTGTCCACAGCTTTCAATAGCTCTGTTCTTTCTATTTCTCCCCTTTTCACAGCCAGGGCACTGATCATTTTATAGTTTGCCTGGGGCACATTTCCGGCACCGGCAGGCTCCGTAATTTCCGGATTCTGCATCTCCGGAGCATAGCGGTCGATATCTGTGATTTTATAGCCGGCCTTATCCAGAGGGTCGGTGACAATGGCAGTCATTACCGCCTGTGGGGAGGCCCCGGAACCGATCCTGTGGCATCCGATGGCATCTGTTCTGATCACTGGGTTTACACCGTCATTTTCGGAAATATGGACAGCAAAAGAGGCAAGCATATCCTCCAGTGCAGGAACTCCCTTTTTCACATGGTCCCTGGAGTTCATGCCCAGCTTGGCTGTACAGCCGCCACCCACTACAACCACATTGGCATAAATTCCCGACTGTACATAAGCCGCAGCCTCTACCAGCGAGTGGGCAGGGCCGGCACAGAAGCTGCGGGTATCTGAACCTGTGGCATTGATACAGCCGCACATCTCCCCAACAGCCTTGGCAAAGTTGCCGCCACCCCGTTGGTTCATATCACCACATGCCTCTTCTGAGCACTCGACGATGTAGTCGACATCCTCAGGGCTTAGATCTGTTTTAGCCAGCAATAGTTTCATAGCAAGAACAGCTGAGGCTTTGTTGGCTATGTTTCCCAGCATAACTTCTGAGGAGAGGGCTTCATCGAATTCATGGGCTCTTTTTACACAGCCCACCAGTTTGTCGTCAAAATAAAGCGGTTGGGCTGAGTGCTCAGCAACAAGTTTCTCTATTTCCCCAGTGGTGCCGGGTGTTTTATTAAGCTTAATGATATCTTTCATATCATTAAGTATCGGGTGTGCTTGTAATTTTTCTTTAACACCTGCTTGGAAGGACTCTTCCAGAACAACCAGTTCAAAACTGTCAACAATCTTCATCAAACCCAAGAACTCGTCTTCTGGCATGATTTCACCATGCTTTCCGTCACGTGCTCCAGTTACCGGGTTTTCATGCCAGGGACGTGGTATTTGTTTTAAATCATCAGGGGTAATATTGCCGATATAGGTCTGGTTAGGAGGATAGCTGACAGCTTGATCAAAGCTCCTTAAGTGTTCCGGCAGCTTTTGAAGGTGTTCGGATTGTGAGTTTTTATGTCGCTCTGATGTTTGCGTTGTCCCCTGATAAAGGAGCATACCGTTGGCCTGAATCAAGGCATAGGCGGCTCCTCTGATAACTGGATAGTTCATTTATATCACCTCCGTAATTGTCACAAAGGGTAATGGGCGGGCTTGGAATGTGTATATGCAATATCCACGGCAGCCAAGATCAACGGTCTTTACCTCAGTAATGGGGGGCTTGTGATGTGTATAGACCCATTACCCTTTGCAAATCTATATTTTCAGCTGATCAGATTTAATTTCGATAGGTCTTAACTTCATTGACTATCTCGTCAACATCCAGCACCATTTCCATCATGCTGATCTGTTCTTCATAAACATCAGCAGGTATTTCCTCTTTTAATTCAAAGATGTGGTACGCCTTGAGTCCCAACGAGACTCCGGCTAATGGACCTGCATAGGTCGGATCACCTGTAGATACGGTTTCGGCAGCGAGTCCGGAAGCCTCTGCTTCTCCCCCGCCGAGAACAACGATTAAATCTTCGTTGCCGTATTTGTCATTGAGATCCTTGATCCGTGCCTGATTTTCCAGATCCATCGCTCCCGCTGCTGTTCAAACAAAGCATTCGGTAGTTGAAAATACTACCTCAGCACCGGCAGCTTTGATGCACTCTTCGATGGCTGGGCCAGGAATGCCATCGCGGTCACCGAGAATAGCTGCTTTTTTACCCTTCAGCATCTGGTATTGCTCCTTTCTTTTTATATTTAAATAAAACAATATCCAGCATACTTGCACATGTCCTACCGCTGATCTGCGTTTATCCAAAAGCTTTGCACCACTTGCGCCACTTGTTCCTCAAATACATAAAACTTGGTGATCGTTATCCTTTAAATAAACTCTTTTAGCTTGGCTTCTACATCCTCGATACTAATATCTTTGGTCAATTCAGCAACTTTTTCTCCGTTTTTGTAAAAGGCAATGGTGGGCAGCCCCATCACCTTCTGGCTGATGGATAACCTCCTGTTGGCTGCAGCATCGAGCTTGCAGAACTTGGCCTTGCCATCGTACTTTTCCGCCAGTTCCGCAACATAAGGCATCAATTCCTTGCAAGGCTCACACTTGGGGCTCCAGAAGTCAACCACAACTAAGCCCTCAGCTTTTAAAACCTCATCTTCGAATGTTTTTTTATCTACTTCTTTCACTTTGTCACCTCCTCATTTTGCTCATCATTTATTATTCAGGGAATTGAGCTGGCTTATAACAGCTTCCTCACTAAAACCACCGCTAATTTTGGCTGCAACTTCTCCTTTGTAAAAGAACAACACACTGGGGATCTCTTCTATCCCATATCTTTTGGCAACCCTTTCATTTCGATAAGTGTCCATTTTTACTAATTTGACCGAATCGCCTAGCTTATCCACGATCTTTTCCAGCTGGGATACCGCTGCGATACTGGCTTCCACCTGGGGTGCCCAGAAGGCCACCATCACCGGCTTTGCTGTATTTAAAACCTGAGATTTAAAGCCCTCTTCTTCTGCCAGGTATTTTTCTGCGGCAAAAGCAGCTATCGCCCCGTCGCTGGCAGCGGTGATCACCTGCCTGAGGTATTTGTCCCTGGCATCACCTGCTGCATATACCCCTGGAACTGATGTCTCCATGCGTTCATTGGCAATGATATAACCCTGCTCATTCAGTTCCACTTTTCCCTTTACAATATCTGTTTTGGGGACAGTCCCCACAAAGAAGAACACCCCGTTGGTTTCCATTTCGGATAGCTCTCCGGTTTTGATATTCTTGAGGACAACACTTTCCACGATCCCATCCCCTTTGATCTCTTGCAAAACAGAGTTCCAAACCCATTTGATCTTGGGGTTGGCAAAGGCTTTTTCTGCACTGACCTTGTTGCAGTCTAGAATACCTTCATCGTGGATAACAATGATCGTCACCGTTTCCGCAAACTTCGTGATGTACATGGCCTCTTCTATCGCTGCATCACCATTGCCCACCACAACAACATCAAGCTCCTCGAAAAAGTCCGCATCACAGGTGGCACAGTAGGAAACCCCTTTCCCCCGGAGTTCCCGCTCACCTTTGATATTCAGTGTCCTGGGAGCAGCCCCTGGAGCAAGGATGACGATCTTGGAACTATATTTTTTGCCGCTTTTCGTTTTAACAACCTTGATCTCTCCATCCAGATCCAGGTCAACTGCCTCTTCATTTAAGATCTCTGTTCCAAAACTCTCCGCATGCTTAGCCATAGCCTCCATCAAACCTGGCCCGGTTGTTCCCCTGGGGAACCCCGGGTAGTTCTCCAATTCTTCGGTGGTAGCCGCCTGGCCGCCAGGTCTCCCTTTTTGCAAAATGACGGTTTTTAAACGGGAACGTGAGCCGTAAATGCCGGCTGCCAAACCAGCAGGGCCGCCACCAACCACGATGATGTCGTATGCTTCGGACAAGTGTTACTCCTCCTTTCAGGGTTTCATGATAATTATCATGCAAAACTCATTCCAGACTGCAACACGCTCTGATGAACCATTTGTATTCCTTTAAAATATCCTGCGTATTAAATAATAATATACAACGCTTATTAGAAAAATCCTTCTGCATACTTATTATTTTTTTAATGAAATATGGAATGCATTCGATAATACTTTGTTAGAGATGTCGCCAGTTCCAACTTGGAATTAAGGCATCACTGCACCAAATTGATGGCTTGTAACAATTGCTCCACCCCTTCCAGGGCGCTAATACTCAGATTGAATGGGAAACTTGTTCTGGGGAAACTAATACACCTCATTGCATTCTGGGGCGAAACCCCACCTGATACAGCATCTATAAATAAAGGGCTGCCCCAAAACCACGCTTGGGACGGCCCTTTATTATTAAACGGGAGGCTGTGGTTAGCAGTTAATTAGTCTGCCGGTTGTACAGTTACATCGGTTTTATCAAGATCTATGGAGCCCATATTCGATTCAGTAACAGCCGTTGGTTCAACAACTACATCGTTATTGAGAGCGCGTGTGATGGAAAAGAACATAGCGATCATAAAGAGTAAAAAGGGCAGTGCTCCGACAATTGATGCGGTTTGTAGTGCGGTTAGCCCCCCTGAAAGCAAGAGTATCAGAGCCAAACCCCCTTCGAGGCAGCCCAGAACAACTCGCAACCATGTTTTCGGGTTTTCATTACCATATGAACAATACATGGCATTAACAAATGTTGCGGAATCTGCTGATGTAATAAAGAAGATAGCAATGACAAACATTGCGATAACCGACAGCAATGTGGTTCCAGGCAGGTTCTGTAACAGCCCGAACATTGGGCTGGCGGTGCTGGCATCTAACATCGGTTTAAAGTCAAAAATACCATAGTGCTGGAGGTAAAGTGCATTACCACCCCAGACACACATCCAGGTAGCACAGATCAATGTAGGAACAATCAGAGAACCCATGATGAACTCCTTGATGGTTCTACCCCTGGAGATACGAGCGATAAACCCTCCTACAAATGGTGCCCAGGCAATCCACCATGCCCAGTAGAAAACCGTCCATCCCCCGACCCATGCTCCATCATTCAGATAATTTGTCCATGTACTCATGGGGATAAAGTTTTGAAGCATCTCACCAAGGCCTGTTGTTAAAGCATTCATAACAAACCGCGGATTGCCTAAAACAAATACCGCAACCAGGAGAAACCCGGCTAATATAAGGTTTGTATTGCTGAGATATAAAATACCTCTTTTGATACCTGTTACTGCGGAAATGATGAAACATCCTGTAAATACGATCACCAGCACACCATAGATAAGGTTTGAGACAGGAAATCCAAATACACTGTTTAACCCCTCAGCAACCTGCATTACCCCTAACCCGAGAGAAGTAGCCACTCCTAAAAAGATGGCAAATATAGCTGTAAAATCCGCGACAGGCATGAGCCACCGGTGTTTCCCGACCAGTGGTTCAATAACAGAACTGATCAGAAAGGGGCGTTTTAGATTATAAGCAAAATACCCCAAACACATTCCCACAAAAGCATAAACCACCCAGGCGCTCAAGCCCCAGTGAAAGAAAGAATAGCGCAGGGCAATTCCAACTGCCCCATCTGATGCCGCTTCACCAATAGGAGGAGAGAAATAGTGGCAGAGAGGCTCGCTAACTCCCCAAAAAACTAATCCGATGCCCATTGCAGCCGCAAAAAGCATTGCAAACCAGGCCATAGTGGAAAACTCGGGTTTTTCATCTTGGCCACCTAATCTGATCTTACCCCATTTGGAAAACATGATGATGATCATGGCGATAACAAACAAAAAAATTACTATTAGAAAGAACCATCCCAGGTTAGAAGTGATAAAAGCAAGTGCTGCACTGGTTGCTGCCTCTAAACCTTTCGGGGTTATGATCCCCCATACCACTAGAGCACCGATAACAATGGAGATTACAATTAACATTATTTGATCAATGCCTTTTTTCCCTGTTGAACTAGAATCCATACCGCTTCCCCTTTCGTTATGTTTTTCCACTAAACCTTACACAAAATTTGCAAAACATTAACGAGAAGCCTAACCAATTACCATCCCTGGGTCTGCACACCTCCTTTTTGCGATACCAGAACAGAGGTGCAAAAACAATGCCAAGAGAAAATTGTGTATATAGCGGATCTAACTCAAGTGGGTAAAGAGTACCGGTGATAACCGTTTCATACTTTTGTGCATAGATTTTGCTTTTTGCATGCCAACAGACTGGGCAGTGATAAATACGTTGGCACTTTCTTTGGCAAGTAATTAATCTCCCTGCAGATCGTCCTGCGATCAGGAAAGCACAGCAACACCCTTTATTATTCGAATTTACCTGAACGGTAAGCTCCCAGGTAATTGCCGCAGTAGCTGTCACGCCCGACAAGGGTCTCAGCTATAATAATGTTAGCCATCATCTGCTTATCCAGGGGGTTGATAATTAAACCATCCAGACCACGGCTGATCGCCAATACGGCAAAATTTTGGTTTATTTGTTTGCGCAGTGGCAGGCCGTAAGAGATGTTTGACAGGCCACAAATGGTGTGCACCCCTTTAAATCCAGTCATGATCCCTGCAACTGCATCTAAAAATTCGATGCCAAAGCTGTCTTTTGTGGACACCGGCTGCACCAGTGGGTCTACATAAATGTTGTCCAGTGGAACATTATTCCGGACGAGCTCATTGATCAGCTTATCTGCAATAGCCAGCCTTTCATCAGCAGTTTCCGGCATACCCTGATCACTCATGCACAGTGCTACTACCCTTAGATCAGAGCCGGCAATAATGGGCATAATCGCCTCAAAACGCTCTTTTTCCAGTGAAATAGAGTTAATCATAGCAACCCCATCATGTACAGCCAAAGCCTTTTCAATGGCTTTGGGGTCAGGACTGTCGATACAACAGGGTGCATGATCAGTGATTTCCTGCACAATTTGGACAAGCCATGTTAAATATTCAGCCTCTTTGCCAACAAAGATGCCGGCGTTCACATCAATGTAATCTGCTCCTGCTTCCAATTGATCCAGTGCAACCTTCTGAATAGCTGATCTATCCTGCGCTTTGATGGCATCACCGATAGCTTTTCTGCTTGCATTGATCAGTTCTCCAACTACCAACATGTTAGGTATCCTCCTTGATCAGTTTTTGGTTTCCATCACATTTCACTAACAGCCCGCCAGATCTACAAAAAACTTCTCCTTTTCTTCTTCTCTTTCCCATTCCGGGCGTCCAGCAGCAGTAACTTCGATCCTGGTTTCAATATAAACATCACCATTATCCAACATGCTGGCACGGGCATACACATCTTCGTGATTAACAACCAACTCAAACTCTTTTGCTCCAGCTTTTTGTGCCGCCCTTGATGCATGCCTCTTCGCGTCGTCCAGAGCGTAAGCTACAGCCTCCTGTAGATCCTCAAAATATTTTCTCTCCCAGGGGGCATGCATCAGATATGTGCCATCTTTTTCTCCCGGCTTGATCAGCACTTTAACTGTCTCCATAATCTTTCCAGCGGCAACTCCCACTGCATTGGCCACTTCAGCATGTTCCGGGATGATCAGATCAGTATTCAGTTTTTCAGCCACCTGGGGAAGCCAGGCAGCTATAGGAGCTCCAATACCTATAATGGGCATATTGAGGCTATATGAACAGTCAAATTTCTGGTCCTCGGCAGGTGATAGGGCTTTATTGATCATATACATGACCGTCGCGTCATCTTTCAGCCAAATTTTTTGGCCTTCATAACTCACCATACTCTGCAGACAGGTATAACAGAGTTCATTTACAATCCTTTCTGCAGCAAGCTCAACAAATTCATCTCGACCCACACCGATCCGAGAGGCTAAAATATCCACTCCTTTGATTGCCGCTTCCCTGTTCCACCGGTTATAGGCACCATTAACATGCAAAATATCGGTGGGGGTCACAGATATTCTGGCTATAACACCCATGTTAACCAAATGCTGAAGATCTAACAGGTTGGGGTCTGTCTCTAGAAACTGGGTTAGATAATAGAGACTGTGCGGACACCCCTGCAGTGCCTCTATGACCCTCTCTTCCTGATCAGTGATCTGTTCAGCATGAGATGGTCGTTTGAGGAACATAAAACAGTCTGTAGCCTGAGCAAACATCAGATTGTAACCCTTTTCAAAAGTTATGTTAAGCTCATCAACAAGTTGTGGAAATTGGTCAGCAACTACAGACAATGGCCAGACCCTCTGAGGCCCTACCTGGATTTGGCCTTCTCTGTTAATTTGTATATAACTGTCTCCTCCCATGCCATAGGTATAGATCTGTGCCGCTTGCACCCTGGTTAACCAACCGCCCACAGAGGCTCCTTCCTGATCAATAAGGGGGATTCCATTTTTCAAAACTGCAATATCTGTAGTGGTTCCCCCCATATCAAAAACCATTGCATCCGGGGTATCGGTCAGGAATGTCCCACCAATAATGCTGGATGCCGGTCCGGAAAGGATGGTTTCAATGGGCTTTTCTCGTGCCATCTCTTCGCTCATCATACACCCATCACCCTTAACCACCATGATGGAGGCATCAATGTGTTTCTCCTGCAGCACCTTTTTTTACTGATTCAAGCAATTCATCTATAATCGGAATTAATTTGGCATTAAGCACTGCAGTGACAGTTCTTTCCTTAAACCCTAATGACGTTGTAAGCTGATGGGCACATACCACCGGTAGATCTATCATCTCATGTACCATTTTCATTACTATAAGTTCATGTTCCGGATTCCTGACACTCAAATAACCGGAAATGGCAACAGCATCTACCTTTCCTTTCAGGTCAATGATGGCCTGGCGTGTTTTTTCAAGATCAAGCTCTTCACGCTCCTGGCCTTTAATGTCATGACCTCCAGGAAGAACTGTGAAATGTTCTACAGGTAATGTGCCAATTGGCTCATGACCAAGCATCAAAAGGCCGACCTCACACCCACGCCCTTCCACAATAGCGTTTGTGGCCAATGTGGTTGACAAAGAAACAGCACTGATGTCTTTTAATCCTTCAAATTTTAAGTTGTTGATACAGTTGCGAATACCGATGGACAAATCCTCGCGAGTGGTTAATGCTTTAGCCTTATTTAGTATTTCCCTGTTCTTAAGCTCCACAACCACTCCGTCTGTATATGTACCACCGGTGTCAATCCCCAACACCAGTGACATTATTCTCGCCTCCAGCCTAAAAAATCATGATCAACGGCTGCCCGTATTAAAATACAGGCAGCCCCATTGATCCCCTCTAAATCCTTAATCCTCACCAGGCATATGGCCCACTGCGTTCTCAACAATATCTCTGATCTTGGCAGCTAGATCTTTTGGCAGTGGCTCTGGTTCGTGATAATTGATGATATCACGCACTTTTTCATTAGCCACCTGGGTTAATGTTTTGCCGCCTGCCTTTTCCCAAATCTCCCGCGCAGCTCGACTGATCAACTTTGGTTGGAAGTTCCTACAGCACTCCTGCTCCTCACCCTCATCATCGAAATCATCGAAATCATCGAAATCATCCAATAATTCGTCAGCACAAGACTGATCACTGAATTTACCACCAGGTCCGACACTTTCGATAAGATCCAGAGCAAGGGTTTCCTCGTCAACACGAATACCATTGGTTAATCTCCTGGCCATACCCAGGACCTCGTCACAGATTACCACCAGATCCAGGTTGGATGTTGCTCCCTGTTCTGCATAACCGATATCATGGTTTAGATTAGCACCGGACATATTGGTCATCGCTATAGAGATAGCGGCCTCTATACCTGCCTGCTCATCGATGATACAGGAGTCTGTACAACCGGCAGTACCAAACATCGGAATGCTCAGATAATGTGCCACATCTGCCAGAGCAGCCAGCAGCAGTGACAGCTCAGGTGCTCCATAGGAGAAGATAGTGGTTGTCATATCCAAAATGGTGTAAACACCACCCATAATAAAGGGGGCACCTTCACGGGTACACTGGCTGAGCACCAAACCGCTCAAGCTTTCACATAATCCCTGTACCATAACCCCTGCCAGAGTTGCAGGAGCGGTTCCTCCAGCCATAATACAGGGGGTATAAATTGTGGGCAGATCCTTTTTTGCTCCCATCACCAGTTTTTGGGCGGCTTCACGGCAGTGTACACCCGGGGAAATCGGCTCTGCATAGAGGCAGATAAAGGGATTCTTGCGCAGCTCTTCTTCACCACCGGCGACAATTTCCGCCATTTTGATGCAGTCTGCCTGACCCCACTGGTCAACGCAAACAGTAATAATTGGTTTATCTGTGTGTAGAATCTGCTGCTCAAACTCATGCCTGTCGGAAATTAACAGTGGTACATCCTGGACAATCCCCAACGACATGGCATAATCGATATTGGGCAGAGCATCAAGAAGCTTGGTTGCCCAACCAACTGACTGCCTGGTGGCACGATGTCTTTCCCCGGTAAATGGGTTTCTGGTAAATGGTGTACATGGCCCGGACCCAAAGTAGGAATTATGCCCTTCCACAAACAACTCTCTGGCACCGGTGCGGCTGTTGCAGAGCACAATATGCTTCTGGCAGGTTTTCAATGCCTGCTCAAATATATGTGCAGGCACCCTGACCCTTGTGCCTTCTACCCAGCAGCCTGCTTTTTTCATTATCTCCAGGGATTCCTCGTCATGGAAGTTGGTTCCTGTTCGCCACATGGCTTCTTCCGCAGCCAATACTAATTCCTGGCACTGATCAGGTGTTAAAACATTCATCCTGGTACTTTGATTAGCCTTTATGTTGGATCTGATCGTCAACTCCAACACTCCTTTCCCTGTAAGATGATTAGCTTAACAATGCATTGCAGAGATCTACTGCTGAAGCTGCATCTGGAGCAAATCCATCTGCACCCACTTCATCGGCAAAATCCTGGGAAATAGGGGCGCCGCCAACAATGGCTTTGACATGGCCCAGCCCCTCTTCTTTCATCAGTTCAATGGTATCCTTCATATGCAGCATTGTGGTTGTCAGCAGTGCAGACATCCCCATAATATGAGGCTGATGTTCTTTGATAGCATTGACAAAGCTTTCAGGAGACTTATCTATTCCGATATCAATAACTGTATAGCCGCTGCTTTCCAGCATGATTCCCACCAGGTTTTTGCCGATATCGTGCAGGTCTCCCTTGACAGTGCCCAACAAAACCTTGCCTGCAGAAGGCATATCAGTCTCTGCAATCAAAGGCTTGACAATTTCAATGCCCTGGCTCATAGCCTTGGCTGCTACCATCACTTCCGGCACAAACATTTCACCGTTTTTGAAACGGACACCGACAACATTCATCCCTGCAATTAAGCCCTTGTTGATGATATCCAGAGGAACGGCTCCCTCATCGATAAGAGCCTGTGTCATTTTCTTCGTTTTTGCCACATTCCCTCTGATAACACATTTGGAAAGATTTTCTATAGTTGCCATGTGATAAACCCTCCCTTTTTAAGTGGTTAAATTATAAACCTGCTTCAGCTTTTTCTATGATCCCTTTTAATTTTGCCGCTACATCTTCTGAGAGTTTTTCCGGCTGGTGTGTCTGAAGAATGCTCATGGTTTGTTCAGTTGCCCGCACACCCAAAGATTTAGAACCAGCCTCAGTCCAGTCTTTAAGGCGACCCCTACTCATTAAAGTTGGCCACCAGAATTCATTATGGAAATATTTCAATGTGTGTTCTTCACCCAGATAGGCCCCACCAGGCTGTACAGCATCAATCACACCTCTGGCAAGTCTTTCTTCATTGACCTCAATACCCTGGATGATTTTCCTGGTCATTCCCACAATTTCGTCACCTATCAACAGCATTACCAGCGAGCCTGTTAACCCATACTCTAATTGTCCACAGCCATGAATCATATTGGTGCCTGCCAGGCCCATATGCAGCATAGAAAAGGCCTCTTCCAAACCCATTTGGGCATCACTGATCTTGCTGTCACTGGCACCGGCAAAACCGAAACTGGGAATCCTCAAAAAGCGAAGGAGATTGCTCATCCCTGTTCCCACCAAACTCACTTCCGGGGCACCCCAGGGAAGGATACCATTTTCTTGATCATTTATTGTAAAAATGCCTCCAGCGATAATTGGTGTCCCCTGACGAACCAGCTGGCTTAGCAGTACTCCTACTAAAACATCAGCCAGTGCTACCACAAGTGCTCCTGCAGGGGCAGCCGGTGCACTATCCCCTAAAATCAGTTTTGTATTGTATATAAAAGGTACCCCATTCTTTGCTGCAAAAATGACCTTGGCCAGGGCATCATCAGAATGAACCAGTGTTCCGTCAGCATCAATCAGGAATACGAAGAATGGGTTTTTCTGCAGCTCCCTTAAGTCTCCGGCAACAGCAGCACCCATCTCCAAAATGGCCTGGGCTTGTTCGACACCATGAATATATTGAATAATCGGTTTTGTAGTATTGGTCAGCAGTGCTTCAAAAACATGCAGGTCCGCTGATGCCTCATTAACATCACTTGGACACCCATTGCTGAGAGCAAAATCGATGTTTTGCAATGCATCACAAATAATACCGACAGCTGCAACATCATCTTTGACAGGTTTTCTTCTTTCACCTGTTTGGGGATCAAGAACAAAAGAGTTGCCCTGCCCCGGCCCATAATAAGAGCAGGTGGTTTCCACCCTCAATGCCCGGTTACCATTGCGGTCGCATAATGTAACTCTGGAAGGAGCGGTTTTTGCAGCCCATTCTGTCAATGCAGATGGGATTCTAACCCTTGTTCCATCCAGCCAGCAGCCAGCCTTTACCATTATCTCCTGGGCGTCTTTGTTGAGAATCTCCGCTCCTGTACGTTCCAATAACTCCAGTGCAGTCATAAAGATTTCTTCACACTGATCATCACTGAGCATTTTCCAGTGTATGGTTTGATTTACTTCGAAGCTTGCCCGGGTGAAATTACTTCTTGTTGTGTTCACAATTCTACTCTCCTTTCGACCCTGAAAAGTTTAACTTAAGAGCACATTGCAGAGGTCTCTGCTGAAACTGCATCTGGTGCGAAAATATCAGCACCACTACACCAGAAGAGTCTGTGAAAAGATGCCGCCATCAACACAGCATATTCTTTCCCCCTCCCAAATCATTTAGGTAGGCTTCCCCCTTAGCAGGGATAAATTAATAAATCCAAAGTAACAGAACATCCGACAATCATATAAAGCAATTATTGTGCCAACAGGCACTGATCAGAACACATCATAAAATCCTTTTAGTTTACTATTCAATCCTCAACAGCAGATTGATCAGTGCAAAACAAGATGGCAGTTTGCTGCAATCCCAGATTGCAGACTGATTTTGCACACAATAAAAAGGAAATGAGGGTATCAACCCTCAATCAAATCATATTTTTTTATTTTTTTATGACCATGGCACTCTTTTTGCATTTAATTATTTTGTAGCTTCTCTAGGAGGGAACAACAGTTGTCCAATAAATTTATTGGATATCTCTATATTGCAATAGCAGCAACTCTTTGGGGATCATTTAGTGTAGTCTCCAAAGTATTTTTTAATAACGCATATTTTAACCCTATACAAATCACCCAAATTAGAGCACTGACATCCGGTGTTATCCTGTTTATAATTTTGTTTGCAGTCAATAGGGAAGCACTAAAAATAGATATAAAATCCCTGGGCGTGTTTTTTTTTATTGGGTGTTGTCATCATACATGTACAGCTATCCCTCTTCTTTACCATAAAGCTAACAGATGTTTCTATAGCGAGTTTCCTTCAATATTTAGCGCCTGCTCTGATTTTTGCTTATTCTGTTGTCTTTCATCAAGAACCTGTTCACTCCAAGGACATACTTATTCTGGGTCTGGCCATAGCAGGCATCATATTTCTAATCGCATCCAGCTGCCAAAACAACCTTAATATGTTTGGGATCATCTCGGGATTATGGACAGCTGTTGCCCTGTCTATTTATACAATTTACAGCAAATTTGTAGCACAGAAGCACAATCCCTGGGCAGCTTTGACCTATGGGATGCTTTCCGTTTCTCTGCTGTTATTGGTGGCATTTCCACCATCTATCAAGGTTTTCGACGGTTTCCCCTATAATACTACCCTGTTTCTTCTGTATATCAGTCTTTTTACCATGATCATCCCCTATGGCTTATTTTTACTGGGGATGCGTTTCATAAAACCGCATCAAGCAAGCATTACTGCCACACTGGAACCTGTTGTGGCCTTAGTTTTGTCAGGCTTATTATCACTGGAACTCCTTACCCCGATCAAACTAATGGGGTGCCTGTTCATCATCAGTTCTGTTATTCTACTGGCTTATCAAAATATCACTAACAAAGAGCAAAATGAGAATAATTCAGGTTAAAGTCAAAGTGGCTCTGTTGATATTATATTTTTTCAATCTGTACTGCAGACTCTGTCTGCTGATACCGAGAATCCTGGCGGTTCTGGATACATTCCACTCTGTTTCACCTAAAATTTTAATTTATTAAACTTTTTTCCGTGGAATTCCATTTTGTTGTTTAAAATTATAATTTGATTTTTTATGGTTGTTTTGGTAATCCAGTTTGCGAAAATCATCATCAAAGACAACTATATTATTTACATGATCATTATTTATGCAGCTATCCTGCTGCCGTTCATATCCTTCAATAATATAATGCGGCAGATGATCTAATGTAATATAGCTGCCATCCTCTACAACCACCATGGCACACTCAAGAACATGTTCCAATTCTCTAACATTGCCCGGCCAATGGTAATTGAGGAAGCATTTCATGACCTCAGAAGAAATGTGTTTTACTGATTTATTGAATTTCTGGTTATGCTTCCCTATAAAAAATGAAGTCAGCATAGGGATATCATCCTGTCTTTCTTCTAAAGGGGGGATTCTGATAGATACAACTGCCAGCCGGTAAAACAGATCCTGTCTTAATGCCTTATTCTTAACTGCTTCATTGGGGTCTGTGTTAAGGCTGGAAAGAATACGCACATCAACAGATATATCTTGAATGCCTCCCACACGGCGTATACTCTTATCCTGGAGAACCCTCAACAATTTGGCCTGAAGCCCAAGAGGCATGGAGTTTAATTCATCAAGAAAAAGTGTGCCTCCATTGGCCTGTTCAAATAACCCGGGGCGGTCGATGGCACCGGTAAATGCCCCTTTTACTGTGCCAAACAAGATGCTTTCCAAAAGAGATTCGGGCAGAGCTGCGCAATTAATCCCAATAAAGTGGCCGTTTTTCCGATTACTTTGGCTGTGAACGCTCTGGGCAAAAAGCTCTTTTCCTGTTCCTGTTAATCCATAAATAAGAACACTGGAATCTGTTTCTGCAGATATCTGTGCCCAGCGGATTGCTTCCTTGAATGCGGCATTATTGCCGATTAAATCTTTAAATGTATAGTAAGTATTATTACTTTTTGCTTTTACTGCAGGAGCCTTCACTGTCTGGCCATTTGGCGGGCTGTTATAAAACTGCAGAACCTTTTCTGCAAGGTCCTTAGCCTTTGTTGTATCCCTGCAGATAGCCACAGCCCCGATTATTTTGTCATTGACCTTTAAGGGATAGCCATAGGTAACAATATTGACCGCCTGACCTACCATATTGATATAATATTGATGGCGATCAGGAACATCCCCTTTTGTGTTGAGGGCCTGCATGAGCACACTGCTTTCATTATCTAAATTAAAAACCTCAAGGGGGTTCTTATGATAAACATCATCTTTTGTTACATTATCTATTTTTTCCTGAGCTTTATTAATATAAACAATGTTTCCTTCTTTGTCTGAGATAATAACACCATCAAACAATGACTCCAGAGCCTGCTCATATCTCTGCTTCATATCAGTAATCTGCTTAATTTTTTTTCTTTAATTTTTTTTGATTCTGTGATATCAGTTAAGAGGATAGATGTATGTGTTTGGCTGTTGATCCGGTGTTTTCTAGTCTTTACTTTCAATGTAACAAAACGATTGTTGTTATCTATTACTTCGATACATCGCTCATTATTTAAGTCCAGCCATGGAAATACATCTTCTAAGGGGAGGCCATTAATATCACTGCTGCCATCCGCGGCTGACCTGCCGCGGCCGTTTTTTCTTCAACCCTCTGAGGAAGCCAGCGATAAAGCAAACTGATTGCTGTATAAAACCCTGTTTTCTTCATCAACAACTATTAATGCGCGATCCTCACAGTCATCAAAAATTTCCCCGGCTACTTGAGTTATCAAGTTCATATGCCCTCCTTTTAACTGTGATAACAACCGAGCATTTATATGGTGTTTATGAAAAGATTGGTAAGGACTGATCTGCATGGTATTAGAGTTGTGAAGCATGTTCTGAGGTATACTGGTAGTGGTATGCAGCATATATAAAGACATATAATGCTCTCTAATCATAGTTATTATTCGACAATATTTTTTAATTTCCTTTTTATTACGACAAAAAGGGGCGTTACCACATAAAGCCAAATAATGCCCCTTTTTCATTACATAGTTTGTTAATAGGCCATTTCTTGAACTGTCAACTGACAGGTATTTTGTTAAGCAGTCAGTTGATCACACAGCGCAATTGCTCCACCCGCTGTTTCCGACCACCCATCAGCTCCTATTTCGTTCGCCCAATCATTAGTTGTGGGGCCGCCACCGATAATCACTTTATATTTACCTCTGAGTCCTTGCTCTTTCAGGTGATCCACAAGTCTCTTTTGCTCAGGCATTGTTGTTGTCAGCAGTGCGCTCAAAGCGATAATATCCGCCTCAACCTCTTCTGCTTTTTCTGTAAATGCAGCAATATCCTGGTTGATTCCTAGATCATAAACATCATAACCCGCAGCGGTCATCATCGCTGATACTATATTTTTTCCAATATCGTGGATATCTCCTTTGACCGTACCGATGACGATCTTGCCCTTAACATCCCTTTTGATGCCTTCTGCCTCAGCTTTGGCGAGTTCGGGGCCAAGTATATCCAGGGCAAGCTTGAGGGTGTCTGCACCCATCATGACATCCGGTAAAAACATTTCTCCTTCAGTCCACAGTTTGCCCAGTTCTTCAATGCCTTTAATTAATCCATTTTGAACAGCCTCAACAGGATTGAATTTTTCCTCTAAAACTCTGTTGCACAAAACCTCAACCTCATCCATGTCGCCATTTACTACAGCTTCTTTTAATTCAGCTAATAACACAGGTATCCCCCTTCCTTATTTCAGAAGTTCTTCTTTTCTGGAATTAATATAGGACTGTAGTTCTTTCTGCAGACCTTCATCCAGTCCGGGATCTTCATAATCGGCTACCATCTTCTGGCATAACTGATGTGCTCTGTCTTCAGTGTTCAAACTCTCAATTGCCCATCCTTCATATGACTGTCTATCACTCAGCATGGGTTTCCTAAATTCGGTTTTATGGTGTATCCGGGTGTGTTTCTGATTGAGGAAGTGATTGCCGGGGCCAACCTTACTGACAACATCAAAAGCAAGGGATTGTTCATCGATCTCTATGCCTCTTCTAAATCTGCGCAGGATTCCGGCGATTTCCGCATCCATCACAAATTTCTCAAAGGACATGCATAACCAGTACTGAAGAATTCCGGCGGTATGGAGAATAATATTGGTGCCGGCTGAAACAGGAGCCATTAACATTATTGCAGATTCATAACCTGCCTGACCATCCACGGTCTTTGAGTCTGTAACGCCTCCACCGCTGCGGCAGGGGACTCCATAGAATTTTGCCATCTGTGCTGCAGATGCAGCCATCAGTCCCGCTTCTCCATTAGCAATGGATACCGATCCGGAGTGCATATCAGTGACCGATGAAGCAGAGCCATAGATAACCGGGGTGCCCGGACTCACTGTCTGCGCAAGAGTTATACCAGCAAGAACCTCGGCGTTCTGCACTGCCATGCAACCGGCAAGTGTTGCGGGGCCCGTTGAGCCAGCCATCACCAAAGAGGCAATGATCACCGGCTGGTTCATTATTGCGTACTCCAAAAGAGCACCGGTCTGCCGCTCATCCAACTTCAAGGGGCTGATGGTGTTGATCAAGGTAATTACTGCCGGTTTTTCTTTCAATACATCCCTGCCTCCGAAAACAGCAGCAAGCAGTTCTATGGTATCCTTTGCGCCATCAGTTCCGTAACTTGAACCCATCGGGCATTTGGTGCTGTAGCGGAGATGGGCATACAATACATCTAAATACCTTACTCTATCATCAAGATCATTAGGTTCCACCAGCATACCACCGCTGATGTTAATATCTTTGGCAACATGGGCAAGCTTTAAAAACTTCATATAATCGTCCCAGTTTGTTGCTCTTCTTTTGCCATTTTCTATGATGAAGGGAGCACCATAACCAGGAGCATAAACCAGATTACTGCCACCTATCTGAACGTTGAACTCCGGGTCACGCGCATATACAGTAAATTCCTCTGGGGCTTCAGAGACCTTTTTTTTCTACAAAATCGGGGTCAAAAAAAACACGATTCCCTTCTACCTTCTGCCCTGCATTCCTTAAAATATCTATCGCTGGTTGATACTCGATCTCAATACCAACTTCCTGCAAAAGTCTTAAAGAGGAATTGTGGACATCCATGATATGATCCTCGGTTAAGACACGTAACGAAACCTGAGATGCCATCCTTTACTCCTCCAATCTTATGCTTTTTACACAAACAGTTGCAGCCAAGCACCCTTTAATCTATTATCTGTTTTTTTTGTCCCAGCAAACAGCCTCCCTTCTAATCCAACTAATCCAACCCGCCGGACTGCTGCATCAGCTTTTTTGGCAGTTAGTCAGAATGGAATAGATGACCAGTAATTTGCAGTAAATTACTACAAAAACACCATACATATATATTAAGCAAAACTTATGCCAACCTTACACATGGGGGATTTGAGATCAAGGGTTGGCAGTTAACGCTTCTTTCAATTAGTTTTATGCGGGAGCTTTGCATGCATTCTTTGTTTGCACTGCAAAAACGGATGGCACCTTAAATAACCAGTCAGATACTGAAAAGAAGTGAATCCACATGGTTAGCCATGGGGGGGCAGGATTTGATCAAGTGGGAACTCCTGGAACACCTGCTGAGAGGCGCGCGGTTAACATGGGTGAAGCGGAAGTCAAGGGCATTTAGCCGTTCATACCACTGACATCATTTGATTTTGGTGGCTGCTCATTTGCCATTGGAAAGAAGAGATGACCGAAAATGGATCAGAAGAACCGTCCCTGTGATCCTGTGATCCATCTATAGAAGTTCCTGCCTGATTTTCTCGACAAAGACGTCAATATGCCTTTTGGCTTCCTGCTCAGCCTTGTCTGCATCTTTTTCTTTGAGAGCTTGTACGATTTCCGGCATGGTATCTAGAAAGAGATGAATGTCTGTGATATCTTTTTGGACATAAAACCAGAGGCGTTCGGTGTGCATGTGGAGATTATAAAGAATCTCTACAAGGCAGGGGTTTTCACAGCTTTCAAAGACGGTTTCATGAAACTTTTCATCTTCCATAATTATTTGTTTATAGTCTTTTTCAATATCATAATTATTAATTCTTTCAATAGTGTCTTCTAGATTTCTGATCTGTTCGTCAGTTATTCTGTCTGTCGCCAATCTGGCTGCAAAGCCCTCCAGTTCCCGATCTACTTCGAACACTGACTTCATATACTTAAAATCGATGGGTGCTACTTGAGCACCGTACCTGGGTATGATATTCATTAAATTGGTATTCTTTAGCTGCTCGAATGCTTTCCTTACCGGTGTCCTGCTCAATCCAAACTCACTTGCTATATCAGCCTCATTAAGAACCTCCCCGGGGCTGTATTCCAGATGTACTATCCTTTTTTTGAGTATTTCAAAAAGTTGATCAGACTTGATCTCTTCAGCCAACCTTAACACACTCCCTTGAATATTTCTCTCTGCTATAATCTTACTATAAATTTCAGAAGAAATAAACATGAATTATTTTAGTAAAATACCCATGATAGACTCACCTCAAATCCCCAATCGTCCGCTATCTGGCTTAAGGTTAAGGAAGGCGGAAGCCGAAGTATGCTTCCAAAGCACGGCTTGATCCGTTATCTGGCATCAGGTTTAAGGGAAATTCCCGGGAACACGTAACGAGGAGTGTATAAACCCGCATAAATATTGGAAAGTGACATCGTTATGAGTTTTTATCATAACGTGGTTTTTAATTTTAAAGACAGCTGAGGATTTAAACCCTTGATTTTATTGGATTTTAGCTGGATCCTCGTTATGAATCGGCAGGAATCCAGGGGTTAAGGGAGAGCAATAAAACACATAAAAGAAATAAAAAAAGCATAAAACCACAAATAAGACTTGGGATTTATACTTCTTTAATTTGGCGGGAGCGTGTGGGAATCGAACCCACCGAAGACGTGTCAGCCACGCCTCCCACTGGATTTGAAGTCCAGGCGCACCACCAGGCACAAGCCGCCCCCACTAGGATTATATTTTATCATAAGAATAGGTGCGAGTCCACAAAAGAGACCTCGGCAAGTGCGAAATCCCTGTGTCACACACCACTGCTGCCAGCTCTCATTTTACGCGTGCCCTTTCCAGGAAGCGGAGCGCACGGTGATACCCTGTTCTTTCAGGGCTTCGACGATATTATCAACATCTTTGGTGCGCAGCTGCAGTACGAGATTCGCCTTGGCCGCTTTGTCGTGAAAAACAGCCAGATGAGAGATGTCTCCGCCATTTTTCCAGACGATCTCTGAAACCTTGACCAACATCCCCGGTTTATCATCCAGTTCCAGGTCGAGCCTGGTTCCAGAATCTCGCAGCCCCATCATCTCTATAAAGGCATCGAAGATGTCACTTTCTGTGATAATCCCCACCAGTTTTCCATCTTCTAACACAGGTATTGCCCCGATCTGGTGATCACGCATGACCAGAGCGGCCTTCTCCAGGTAGTCATCGGGAGAGATGGAGATCACCTGCTGCTTTTTGATGACAGCTCCAATCTTGGTGCGGGACAAAAGGTAGTTTAACTCGAAAACACTCAAAGAAGTTGCCGGTGAGGGAGAAACCTCGCTTAAATCCCGGTCTGTAACGATCCCCACCAGTCTTCCGCGGTCCAAAACAGGCAGGCGCCGGAAATCTCCTTCCCGCATCAAAGCCAAAGCATCAGCTATGGTGGTCTGCGGGGTAATGGATACAGGATCCTGTGTCATTTTATCACGCACACGCATTAAAACCGCTCCTTTCTATAGTAAACTTTCAGTTACAATAACTTCCCAAACCATACGCATGAGTTGTAACTGACCAGATTGAGGATTACCCGCCAACCTGGAAAATAGAAGTCAGAATCCGGAAGTCGGAAGTCCGAAGTATCAAGGAACTGCCTTGTGCTGCTAAAGGGTGGTACCTTTGGCTGAAACACATTGCCGGCCATCCAGATCAAAAGAACCGTCCCATCGATCAACCCGGGGTGCAGGTTCCCACTTCTCAATTAGCAGCCATGGGAACCGTCCCCTTGGCCGGTCTTCCCACTTCTCAACCTCCCAGGTACGCCTTTTTGACATCTTCGTTCATGGCCAGTTCTTTTGCTAGGCCATCCAGTACGATCCTTCCTGTCTCCAGGACATAGGCGCGGCTGGCGACCTGTAGGGCCATGCGGGCGTTCTGCTCCACCAGCAGTATGGTGGTCCCCTCTTCGTTAATTTCACGGATGATGGAGAAGATCTCCTTGACCAGGAGGGGTGCCAGCCCCATGGAGGGCTCATCGAGAAGCATCAGCTTCGGTCGTGTCATCAGAGCACGCCCGATAGCCAGCATCTGCTGCTCCCCACCGCTTAAGGTCCCGGCAACCTGGCCGATGCGTTCTTTGAGGCGGGGGAAGCGATCCAACACATCATCTAAATCCCGCTTGATCCCCCTGGTGTCTCTCCTGATATATGCCCCTAACTCCAGGTTTTCCAATACAGAGAGGTTGGCAAAAACACGGCGCCCTTCGGGCACCTGGGCAATTCCCTTTTTTACTATATCATGCGCGGGCACTTTTGTGATATCTTCTCCCTGAAAGGAGATTCCTCCAGAGGAGGCCTTGACAACCCCGGAGATCGCCCTCAGTGTGGTGCTTTTTCCGGCTCCATTGGCTCCGATGAGGCTGACGATCTCGCCTTCACCGACTGTGAGGTTGACGCCTTTCAGTGCCCAAATAGCACCATAGTGGACATTGAGATCTTCTAAATTCAGCAGTGTGGCTACTCCCATGCTGCCACCTCCTCATCTCCCAGGTAGGCTTCAATGACTTTGGGGTTCTGCTGGATCTCCTGGTGTGTCCCCTCAGCGATCAGAGAACCATAGTCTAAAACCAGCACCCGCTCACAGAGCCCCATCACCAGGGACATGTCATGCTCGATCAAAATGATCGTCAGCTTGAATTCATCCCGGATCCACCTGATCAGACCCAGGAGATCCTGTGTCTCCTGGGGGTTCATCCCTGCAGCAGGCTCATCGAGAAGCAGGAGTTTTGGGTTGGTGGCCAGTGCCCTGGTAATCTCCAGGCGGCGCTGCTCCCCATAGGGCAAATTTTTAGCCCTCTCCTGGGCAAGTTTTTTCAGATCGAAGATTTCCAAATACTCCAGTGAAACCTTTTCTATATTCTCCTCGCGGCGGTAAAAAGGAGGTACCCGCATAAAGGCGGGGATCAGCCCATAATTTTCCACCACCTGGTAGGCAATCTTCACATTATCCAGCACTGAAAGGTTGCCGAAGAGGCGAATGTTTTGAAAGGTGCGAGCCATGCCCATTTTGGTGATCTGATGGGGATGCCTGCCCCTGAGGTCCCTGCCGTCAAAAACAATACTCCCGCTGGTAGGCTTATAGAGGCCGGTCAACAGATTGAAGACCGTGGTCTTCCCCGCCCCATTGGGCCCGATCAGTCCCACAAGTTGTCCCTCTTCCACATCCAGATTAAAGTTGTTGAGGGCGATCAAGCCACCAAATGCTTTAGTCAGTTTGCTTACTTCCAGAAGCGGCATTGAAGACACCCCCCAACTTTTGGAATGTGCGCAGGGTAACTTCCTTTTCACCAAGCAAGCCCTGCGGGCGGAAAACAGCCGAAATGATCAAGAGTAATGCATACAGCACCATCCGCAGCTCCGGAATCGCCTGCAGAAAAGCGGATGCAGTGGTAAGCAGCACAGCCCCCACAACAGATCCGGTCAGGCTCCCCAGGCCGCCCACCATGACCATCACCAGCACATCAAATGTAAGCATAAAGCTGAACTCCTTGGGCTGAATGATCGTGTAATAATGAGCATAAAGAACTCCCGCAAGCCCGGCCAGTGCTGCCCCGACCACAAAGGCCAGGACCTTATAATAGGTGATATTAACTCCCATCATCTGGCTGCCAGGTCATTTTCCCGGACCGCCAGACAGGCACGCCCATGTGATGAACCAATAAAGTTCTTAATCGAGAAAATTTCATTCTAAAAAACTCATTGAAATCAAGGTTTTGAAGGCCTAAAATAAAGGCTTCACCCCAACTTTTGCCGAATTATAAGGTAAATCAAACCAAATAAAGCAAAAGTGGAAAGGGATGAAGCTACCTTGTATATTCGACAACAGTGCCTGATTTCCTTCGAAGATGCATTAAAAATGCAACCTGAAACTAGACTGGAAAAGATTTTTAGCACCCTTGATTTGAAACCAATAATATCCAGGCTACCCAGAAAACATAATGGACCTCGAGGATACAATGCCAAATACAAACTAAGAGCATTAATAGCTGCAAAGATAGAGCAAATACCGACAATGGCTGCATTGGTCAGAAGGCTAAAAAATGACCCTGTATTTCGGTACATATGTGGATTTGGCGTAATTGCAAGCGTACCAAGTGAAGCAACTATGAGCAGATTTTTAAGAGAACTAACAGAAACAGGTATTCTGAAAGAACTGTTTAATTCGTTTGTAAATAAAGCCGAGCAAATGGGGGGTTATTGACTGCACCTCTATTGCAATAGATTCCACAAAAATTGAGGCTTATGAGAAAACCAAGCCTAGAAAGTATGTATCGCAAAACGGTAAAAGCGCTGACTGGGGCGTCAAAAGAAACACTGATGGCAACACTGAAGCCTGGTTTGGCTACAAAGTGCATGCTGCTGTGGACACAAAATCAGAGTTACCAGTAGCTATCACCGTAACACCGGCCAATGTCCACGATAGTGAAATAGCTTTAAAACTGGTTAAAAAGGCCAGCAGCGTTTTGGTTAAATCACCCAAGTTCTACCTGATGGACTCTGCGTATGACTGTAATGACATTTACGAAACCATAAAGAATGACTTTCACGCCCAGGCAATCATAGCTCTTAATCTTAGAGGGACCAGGCAACCTAGAGCTGGCTTTGATTTTGATGGGACACCTATTTGTTCCGCAGGGTTTCGGATGGTTTACTGGGGCAGCGATAACGGAGTTAACAAGTTTCGTTGTCCCTACGTACTTGATAAAGCTGAATGCCCCTTTGGTACCGACTGGTGTTCAAGCTCCAACTATGGAATGGTGATAAAAACTAAAATTGAAGATGACTCAAGGCTGTTCTGCAGCCCCCACAGGGGGACCAAGAACTGGCAAAAGCTATATGATGAAAGAACAAGCGTTGAGCGCTATTTCGGCAGACAAAAGAAGCATCTAGGTTTAGAAAGCATTACAGTTCAAGGGTACATAAAAAGGTAGAAACTTCACGCCTACCTTTGTGCAATAGCGCTGATAGCTACAGTAACAGCCGTACAAATAACAGCCTGAAAGAAGAACAAAAAAGACAGCTTTAATTTCTAAATCAAAGAAACAC
>NZ_CDRZ01000299.1 GCF_000946815.1 Syntrophaceticus schinkii
TCTGGATCTTTTCTTTCATCTTTTGCCCATTTTGTACAGCCCTCAGGCAGGAATACCTTGTTGATGTATCGAAGAAAATCTTTGAGCCACCGTTTCGACATCGGTGGTAACACCTCCTGGAAATGATGATTTGATCGTTGTTGCTTCCAGGAGGTTTTTGTCATTAGTTATGTTTTTTCCTGCCTGTTTGGTTTAAAAAATGCGAATTAATAAAATTTTGCTTTTATACTGCGTTGCTTGCACCGCAAGAACTTAGGCGATCACCTGCGGAGTTTCTGTTCACGATATTGGTAAAGATGTAGTCCGTTTTATGCTGGATGCCAATGGTTTCGAAGTGCATGACTTAGGCATAGATGTTCCGGAAGAGAATTTTATAGAAAAAATAAAGGAGACCGGTGCAACAGTTGTTGCGATGAGCGGGCTGCTTACTCTGGCTTTCGATTCTATGAAAAAAACGGTTGATGCCATTAAAGAAGCTGGACTGCGCGGTCAGGTGAAGATTATGATCGGAGGCAGTCAGGTTGATGATACTGTCTGTGCCTATACAGGAGCAGACGCTTATGGTACAGATGCCATGTCTGCTGTAACCTATGCCAAGCAATGGTTGGGGGGTGAATAAAATGGCACAACAAGCAAAGGATCTGTACCGGCAGAGGCTCAACAGGGTTTTAGATGCGGTTGCTCTGAAGGTTCCCGACAGGGTTCCCGTTCTCCTAATAAACCAATTTCTTGGTGCAAAATATGGTGATATGACCCTGAAAGAGGCTTATTACGATCCCGAAAAATGGTACCAGGCCAATAAGAAAATGCTTCAAGAATTGGAGCCGGATCTTTATCAGGAACCATGGTTGCTCATTAACCCAGGCAAGGCTATGGAGGCGCTGGATATTAAGCAGATCAAGTGGCCGGGTCACGGCATTCCGGAGAATCACACCTTCCAGTTTGTTGAGGGTGAATACATGAAGCCGGAAGAGTACGATCACCTGCTAGATGATCCTTCCGATTTTGCCTTTCGTAAATATCTGCCGCGTATCTGCGGGGCGTTAGAACCTTTTCAGAACCTTCCTCCCCTGAAGGCCTTTTTGACAGGCTATATTGGAATGGGAATCACAGCTTTCTTTACCCAGCCGGAAGTAATCAACGCCTTGGAAAGTTTGGCTGAAGCAGGGCGTGAATACGCGCGATATAAAGTAAAAGAAATTGAATATTACCAAGAAATGTCCGAGTATCCCGTTCTCGGTTTTTCTGGGGGATTAGTGCCCTTCGACTTGATTTCCGATATGTTGAGGGGTATGCGCGGAACGATGTTGGATATGTACAGGAATCCCGAAAAAATCCTTGAGGCTCAGGAAAAGCTTTACCCCATGATTATTGAGGGAGCTATTCTCAACGCTAAAATAAACAACACTCAATTTGTCCTTATGGCCTTGCACCGCGGCGCAGACGGTTTTATGTCCATCAAGCAGTTCGAAACATTCTATTGGCCGTTCCTCAAGAAGCTGATTGCGGATACCGTTGGTGCCGGGCTGATTCCCTATGTGTATATCGAAGGTGGTTACAATGAACGCCTGCAATATTTAAGGGAACTGCCCAAGGGCAAGGTTATTGTACATCTGGACACAACTGATATTTTTAAGGCTAAGGAAGTAATCGGGGACACCGTGTGTATTGCAGGCAATATGCCTACTTCACTGCTCCAGTTCGGAACGCCGGAAAAGGTGAAGGACTACACCAAGAAGATGATCGATGTCGCAGGTAAAGACGGTGGCTTTATTATGAGCCACCGCGGTGTTTTGGATGAGACAAATCCTGAACTTGTTAAAGTTTGGATCGATTTCACCAAAGAATACGGAGTTTATAAGTAAATGAAATAGTGAGAAATCCAGGCACATGTGCGTGGGCTCCTGATCTAACTGCAGCAGTGTTCATCTACGCCTGGATCTATGATATGATGCGTGGGGGTGGTTCTCACCTCCGCGCATCAAGATCAAGGGGACGGTCAAGGGGAAGGCAGACTGTGTGAAAACCATTTTGCCCCTTTCCATTCCCCCACTTACGACCAGCTTTCGGTTGTTTTTAGGGATAAGGGGTACCAATTATCCTGCTATTTCAGTTATGTCTCCTTTATGGCTGCTGAACTGGTGATTTGGAGAGTTGTCACACAGTCTTACGGTTCTTTTAATCTCTTTTGATCTACTCGGTGTTTCACTTGATGGGGACTATTTCAGACGCGAGCGACCGATTCTGCTCGATTGTATCTCCCCGGTTCTGGTTTTTTCATAAATGACAAAAGAAAAAAACGAAACCGCTGCAGCGATGGCTTTTTATAACCTATATCCAAAGAAACTAAATGACAAAAGAAACCGTCCCTTTATCACGGCAACTTCCGACCTCGGACCTCCGGCATAAGACTTCTATTTTCAGACTTCTATTTTAGGCAGGTGATCACAGTTGCAAAATTACCCGGGACGGCGGGTCAAAGCAGCTATCAGCAATCAACTTCCTGACAGGATTCCAAAAGGAGAGCTTTGCATTGAGGACGACCTGGTCGGGCAGTGCTTAAACTGCAATCAGGTTGGTTTTGAAGAAAGGGCGGCTTTTATCGAGGAACTGGGGCCGGATCTTGTCACCCTTGCACCTGATTACCCAGTCAGTTCAACTGTCCCAGAGACGTTAGATACCGCCCTGCCTGATCTGGAAAAATGGGCATTAAAGACTCCACTCTTCACTTTCGCCCTGCTCGACGGTGCTTTCGGATGGGGGACGCGTACCCGGGGGTATACCGATT
This sequence comes from Syntrophaceticus schinkii, assembly GCF_000946815.1. Taxonomy (GTDB): domain Bacteria; phylum Bacillota; class DSM-12270; order Thermacetogeniales; family Thermacetogeniaceae; genus Syntrophaceticus; species Syntrophaceticus schinkii. The sequence goes on from NZ_CDRZ01000299.1 coordinate 2,789, forward strand.
TTTTGATGCTTTCCAGGAGTTCACCGCTCTCCTTTCAGGAGCTGATTGACAGAGTGGAAAAGCTGAACAGGGAGTTCATTATAAGATTGATCGACCGGGGGGTCGACGGGATCATCATCGCTGATGACATTGCTTACCAGTGTGGCCTGATCATCAATCCCCATACATTGAGAGAATTCTTTTTTCCCTCCCTGGCCAGGCAGGTGAAGGCAGCCTCGGGAAAGGCCCCGGTTTTCTTTCACTCAGATGGAAATTATTCCGAGATTATCCCGGAGCTGATCGACTGTGGATTCCAAGGATTGCAGTGTTTCGAACGCCAGGCGGGGATGGATCCCTTGAAACTGAAAGTCCAGCATCCCGAACTGTGCGTTTGGGGGACACTGGAAGTCGAAGACCTACAACGGGCAAAAGGCGCGGATTACTTAGATAAGCTGGCCTCTGAGATCAATGCCCTCTCTTCTCATAAAGGGTTTATCCTCGGCACCACCTGCGGTCTTTTTAAGGGAATTGACCTGGACGGCTTGACCGCTATCTATAATAGAGTGTCAGGGAGTCCAGAAGAACTGTCCTAAAGGTTTTCTAAAAATCTCAGGCATTGATTATGCAGCCGGTAACAAGCTGGCTGCATTAATTTTTTGCTGTTGGGGAGCGTGTACTGATTGTACTGGATAATGTCTTCCACACATGGATTTTTCTCCCTGAACATACTTATTCCAATGGCCAACGACTAACCACTAATTTGACCAACCACCAATCCGAAATGGGGAAGTCAGAGGCCGGAAATCTGAGAAAGCAGAAGTCGGAGTTCTGAGGAACCAGAAGCTGTCTTGGATTAGTTTTTCGCTTGACCACCTTTTTTCCAACGACCTGAAAAGCGGGATTCAGAAACCAAAAACCGGGGGGCTAAAAAGCAAAGCTTAGAGGTCTGGGAGATCGGTGATCTGAAAAGCGTGACAAAAGGACCGTCCCTTTGTCACGCTCTTGTTACGCTCTTGTTACGCCCGTGTCACGCAACGACCAAACTATGAAACGGAATTAGAGACCGGAAGTATGGAGGTCTAGGGAAGCGGAAGCCAGAGACCTGGGAGATCAATGATCAAAAAACGTGGCAAAGGGACCGTCCTCTTTGCACGCGCGCTACAGAAATGCGCCAGGAACCGTCCCCCTTGCATTAAGAAGCGTTGTGACTTCTTCATCTGTGGTCTGGCTGAAGTCCTCATAAAACTGTCCTACTGCATAAAAGACCTCCGGAACCAGCAGGCACACCAATTCATCGATATCTTTCCGCAGTTCGACCGCTGCTTCCATAGTGGTTACAGGTACTGCCAAAATAAGAAATTTGGGTTCCTGGTTGCGAACCGACCGCAGGGCCGCTTTTGCGGTCAGGCCTGTGGCGATTCCATCATCCACCACGATGACCGTCTTTCCCCGGAGAGAGAGGGGTTCTCTGCTGCCCCTGTAGGATATGGTACGCCTTTCGATCTCTTTAATCTGGTGTGCTACCTCATTTTGCAGGTTGGCTTGCCGTAAACCCATCATACTCAGCGCTCTTTCATCATAAATAACTGTGCCATCAGGAGCAACAGCACCGACCGCCAGTTCTCGGTTGCCTGGGGCGCCGACTTTGCGGGGAATAATCAGATCTAGAGGGGCATCGAGCTCTCTGGCCACCTCAGCAGCTACCACCACACCCCCGCGAGGGATCCCCAGTACAACAGGTTGCTTGTCCCGATAGTCCAGCAGCTTGGCCGCTAACTTCTGTCCGGCATCCTGGCGATTTGTAAAGGTCAATTTTGCTCACCCCTTTCCGGTATCAGTATTGCCCATAATTGCCCAAAAATCTCTTTAACATACTCTCCGGATCAGGGGGAAGGCAGACTGTGTGAAAACCATTTTGCCTTTTTTCATCCCCCCACTTATGGTCAAATTTGGGTTGTTTGTAGGGATACGGGGCATCAATTACTCGCTGTTTCAGTTATGCACCCCACTTCTAGCTGCTGAACTGGTGATTTGGGTATTGTCACACATGCTGACGGTTCTCCTGATCCAAAGTGGAACGCACCCTCCTCCGGCTTTCCGGTATACACCTCTGCTGGTTGCTGAGATTATATTATCTGAGGCTGGAAAGCTGCTTAGGTTAAGGGTTCGGTATTCAGCGACCTGAGGGTTAGGTGGAAAAAGAAGGACTGTTTTCCCAATGGTTCACAAATGGCTTAAAAATGGTTTAATAATGGTTCATATGTTTGGCGATCGATAACGGTAATGCGGTAATGTTGTGTATTCAGCGTGGTAATTTCGTGGTTCGTGGTCAAGAGGTATGGACTTGTTTCATTATATCAAAAATAACTACTTTACGGAAGGTGGGCAAAAATGAGTGTGGCAAAAATGAGATGTAGGAAGTGGGTAACGGTGACTACCACCATTTTGGTGAATATGTATAGACAAGTTTCTTCTTTTGGTGACTGTCACCAAATAGGCGAATTTGTATATACAGGTTGTACCTGGCCAGTAAAAATGAGATGTGGGAAGCGGGAGGTTGGAAGTGGGAATAAAAGTCGGAGTTCGGAATTTTGTTATCGAAAGGATCGTCCCATTGTCACGCTATTAAAGATGCCTTTTCTGCATACAAATTAGAGATATAAACTTTACTTGTGAGGAGGGACTCTTTTGGAACCGCTTGAGGCAATCCAAACCCTCATCTTTATGTCTGTGGTGGTTGAGGCATTGACGGCTATTTTTCGGCATTTTATCAGTGGTAGGGCATCGGAATTCGTGACTATTGTGGTGGGGGTAACTCTTTGTTTCGCCTATAATGTAGGGATCTTCACCATCCTCGGGCTGGAAACCAAGTATCCTATTGTGGACTATGTTATCTCTGGAATAATTATCTCTCAGGGGTCTCATGCACTTTCTGAGCTGTTCAAGCTGCGCCAGAAATAACACGCCAGAAATAACCGCATTGACAAATTACCATTTTTAGGTTAAGCTGTTCTCGCAGCACAATCGATTGTTGAACCGTACAGTCGTTGATTTAGGAGGGGATACAGGTGAATTTGGTTGATGGAATCTTCTTTCTTATTTTGGCTTGGGGTGCCTACCGAGGTTTCAGCCGTGGCTTAATCTCAATGGTTTGTCGTTTTGGCGGCTTCCTGGTCGGGGTCTGGATGGCCGGGCTATACTATATTCCAGTGGCAAAATTCCTGGGGACGCGTCTGGGCCTCAAAGAACTTCTTACAAAAATTTTTATCCCCTTTTGTGCCGGTGGTGCTCCCGCCGGGAGTTTTCCCAAAATTGCCACGACTGCGGGGTCCGCCCTGCCTGGTTTCCCGCCTTCTCTCTGGGAGCCTGTGCATGCCATCCAGAGCGGCATCTCTGGGGTAACATCTGCACGGCTGATGGCGGACAGTCTGGTTAAACTGATTGCCTTTTTCCTTGTGTTTGCTGTAGTATCCATCTGCCTGGGGGCGTGTTTGGAACTGCTGGGGAAGATTTTGACCAGGCTCGCCCATATAGTACTGCTGGGTGGTGTCAACAGAGTAGGTGGACTGGCAGTCGGGCTGGTCAACAATTCCCTGTTCCTGGTGGTTGCCGTGGGGATGATCACCCCGCTCTTATACAGCATGAGTCGTGGGTTTTTGGGGGGAAGGCTTTCGCACAGCCCTGATCAACAATTGGGATACTTCTGTGCTGGTACCCTATTTCAATAAAAGCTGGGAGGTGGCTTCCCAAGTTTTAGCGAATTTATTTCAGATGGTTTAGAGCGTGACGAGCTTTTTCCAAAAGAGGTGAGTTACTTAAAGGACGCGTTACTGCCAGAACCGGTTAAAGGTGCCGGAGTCCGCCGGAGTCCGGCGAAGTGTTCCACAGCAAAGCATTCTAGTGGCTGCCAGGACATCCCGATTAATACATTTTCGCCAATCAGAGGGCGGCTGTGAAGCATCCAAGTGGCCACCAGGCCGGTTTAAGGCACTGGGTCCGAAGGTGTCGAACTCATTCCAAAATGGAACTGTAAAAATTCGAAAGGAGAAAGGAAAAGAGCCGTCTTATATAGAATGACGGGAATTAGCCGGATGTATATGTGTGGCCAGTGGTTGGCTAGATTAGTAGGTGGTGGTTAGTCGTTGGTCGTTGGCGTTGGTCGTTTGAATAACAATGCCGTACCACGACGAGATCGCAAATGTGGATCACGAGAACCGTCCCTGTGATCCGTGGTATCGATAACGGTGCAAGGTGCCATCCTTTTCCGACATCATCCGACCTCCGGCTAACGGTCTTTTGCATCTATTACAGGTAGGGTTTTAGTTAGGGGCTAAGATTGATAACGGCACGGGGTGCCATCCTTATCCGACCTCCGACTTCCGGCCTCCGACTTCCGCCCTTCAGGCAGGTGAGATAATGACGAGTAAGACGAAACAGATCAAGCTGACACATCATGCGCGTTTTTCAGGGTGAGCGGCTAAGCTGGGGCCGGGTGTCCTGGATGAGCTGCTCAAAGATATACGGGGTTTTGAACACCCCGACCTGCTGGTCGGCTGTGGTGTTCCAGATGATGCAGGGGTTTTCCGGCTGCGCCCGGATCTTGCCCTGGTGCAAACCGTGGATTTTTTTACGCCGGTTGTGGATGATCCCTACCAGTTTGGCCAGATAGCTGCCGCAAATGCACTGAGCGATATCTATACGATGGGTGCCACACCGGTAACCGCTCTCAATCTTGTGGCCTATCCCGTATGTGAACTGGGAACAGATACCCTCAAGGCTATTTTGCAGGGGGGGAGTGACAAGGTTGCAGAGGCCGGGGCGGTGCTGCTGGGAGGCCATTCGGTAGAGGATGATGAGCCAAAGTACGGGCTTGCGGTGACCGGTATCGTTCACCCGGATGAACTGATCACAAACAGTGGTGCCAGAGAGGGTGACCTGCTGGTTCTGACAAAACCACTGGGTACCGGTGTGTTGGTCACAGCCCTCAAGGGTGGCCTTTTGTCCCCCGATGAAGAAGAGAGCCTGGCAATGGTTATGGCTGCCCTGAATGCCACAGCTGCTGGTGTTATGAGGAGTGTGGGGGTGAATGCCTGTACTGACATCACCGGGTTCGGGCTGCTCGGTCACCTGCGGGAAATGGCCGAGAACAGCGGTGTAGATATGGAGGTGGATCTTGCCTCAGTTCCTTTCCTCCCGCGCTCAGAGGAACTGGCAGGGGAAGGGCTGATCCCCGCAGGCGCCTATAGGAACCGCGAACACTTCGAGGATTACATTGAAACCCGCGGGAAACTCAAACAAGCTTTATTGGATATCCTTTTTGATCCCCAAACCTCCGGTGGGCTGCTCATCGCCGTTCCCCAGGAGCGGGGAGACAAGCTCCTGGCCGGACTGCGGCGCTCAGGCATCACCGACCCCCGGGTCATCGGTCGTGTACGAGGCAAAGGCACAGGAAAGATCATCGTGGGGTCAGGCTTGAGTAATTGAGTAATTTGTTATTGGGGTTATTATGCTTTATTCAGGTGACAGTCACCGTTAGCATTGTCACCGTTAGCATTCAACGTTTTACCGTGGCTCAGAGGGCTGTTTCTTCTGATCCAAATCGCAAGTGATCTCTTCCAGGCAGCTTTTTATTCCAATAACTAACGACCAACCCTAAAAGCAGAAGACAGAGACCGGAAATCAGAGGTCTGAAGCATCCGGGAACTACCTGCTCCTATTTGGCGACAGTCAACAAAAGAGCAAACTTGTCTATACATATTCAACTAAATGGTGATAGTTACCAAAAGGCTAAACCGGTGACAGTCACCTGGAGATTAGTTACCAAACGGCTAAACCTGTATATACAGATTTAACTAAATGGTGACAGTCACCTGAGTGGGAACGTCACCCGGGAATACCCTTGCACGCGTCAACTGATAATGCTAAACTCAATCTGTTTTTAACGGTGTTCCAGTTTCAGGTATATACGAGTTTTATGTATTTCTAACGACTAACGACTAACCACCAAACAGACTGGAGGGTGCTTTGTGGCGCTGAATTTTCTAGATATACCTGCAGGAGCCAGGGTTGCCCTGCATATGGCAATTATTATCCTGACCATCGCGATCATCGGCAAGATAGGTGTTCGCTTGATCGACAGTCTCATGCGTCCTGAACGGCTGCCCGGGGCCTGGGATGAACGCCGGGTCAACACCCTGCGCGGCCTTGCCAGGAGCCTGCTCAAATACACCCTCTATTTTATCGGCGGTGTGATGCTGCTTGATGAATTGGGGGTTCCCACAACATCTATTTTGGCAGGTGCGGGTATCCTGGGTTTGGCTGTGGGTTTCGGGGCACAGAACCTGGTGCGGGATGTGATCACCGGCTTTTTCATACTTTTTGAAGACCAGTTTGCTGTGGGTGATTATGTTACCTTTTCGGGGGTGACCGGGACCGTAACTGAGATGGGACTGCGTGTCACCAGAGTACAATCATGGACTGGAGAGATCCACATCATCCCCAACGGGAAGATCGAACAGGTGACGAATTATTCCCGCGGCGGGATGGGGGTCCTCCTGGAGGTAGATGTTGCCTATGAAGTTGAACTGGATCATGCTATCGAGATCATCAACAGCGTCTGCCATGAGATGGCACAGGAAAAAGCTGACCAGGTTATAGAGGAACCGCAGGTTCTGGGGGTTACGGAACTGAGCCCTTCAGGTGTAACCATCCAGATCTTCGGCAAGGTTAACCCCATGCAGCAGTGGGGTTTTGCCAGGGAACTGCGTAAAAGGATAAAAGATGCTTTTGATCGAGAGGGAATTGAGATACCCTATCCACACCGCGTGATTATAAGCAAACAGGGGAAGGGGGAGGAAAATGGCCCCGAAGCACTATAGTGTCGGAGATATAGTAAGAATGAAGAAGCAGCACCCCTGTGGAAACAACGAATGGGAGATTTTGCGTGTTGGGATGGACTTCCGTATTCGCTGTCTAAAGTGCGGGCGGCAGGTAATGCTCCCCAGGGTGAAATTCGAAAAAAATGTCAAAACAATAATAAGATCCGGGGAAAACGGATCAAGGGAACGGTTCTCCTGACCCAACAAAAATAACTCAATTACTCAAGCCTGACCCCGGTTGTGTTAAGGTGTTCCTAATGGTATAATTCTTAAGATGTCCCTGCTCCTACGGGAGCCGTTCAGTCCGAAGGGAGGTGGAAAGTTTGCGATCTTATGAGACCCTCTTTGTCCTAAAACCGGATCTAGATGAGGATGCGACCACAGCTGCCATTGAGCGATTGACCGAGCTGATTCAGAAGAATAAAGGCACTGTGGAGCAAATCAACCGCTGGGGGAAAAAGCGGTTGGCCTATGAAATCGAAGATTATCGCGAGGGTTACTATACCCTGGTTTATTTCCAGGGGGAGCCGGAAACAGCCAAAGAGCTTGACCGTGTGATGCGCATCAGCGATTTTCTGCTGCGTCATACCATAGTCAGGCGCGACACTGCGTAAAGCAGACAAATGAGGAGGAGAAAATCATTGTTTCTCAACCGGGTAATTTTGATCGGTCGTAATACCCGGGAACCGGAACTGCGGTTCACCAGTGCTGGGGCTGCTGTGGCCAACTTTACCATCGCTGTGGACCGTTCATTCCTGAATGCCCGGGGTGAACGTGACACGGATTTTATCAGGGTTGTTGCCTGGAGAAAGCTTGCAGAGACCTGTGCCAATTACATGGGAAAGGGGCGGCTGATTGCAGTAGAGGGACGCCTGCAGGTGAGCAAATATCAGACCCCTGAAGGGGAAACTCGTACATCTACAGAGGTTGTAGCTGATACGGTGCGCTTTTTAGAGCGCCCCCGAGAAGGAACAGCGCCCGGCCCAGGGACCCAAGGATTCCAGGAACCCCAGGATCCCACAGGACCAGAACCAGGTTTTCCTGAAAACCCCTTCGGGGATGAACTCAACCCGGAGGATCCGCCATTCTAAGATCTGCCAGGAGGTGTTACTTTGAGGCGCGAACGCGGGAGGAAAAGAAAAAAGGTCTGCAGTTTTTGCGTTGAGCATGCGACTCACATTGATTATAAAGATGTTTATAAGCTCCGGAAATACATCACAGAGCGGGGTAAAATCTTGCCCAGAAGAATTTCCGGAAACTGCGCCTATCACCAGCGTATGCTTACTAAAGCTATCAAGCAGGCCCGCAATGTGGCCTTGCTGCCATTCACATTAGATTAAAACCGTTAAGCCTTGACAAGGGTTGACAAGGGGACGGGGGTCGTGTCACCCTAGGGTGACACGACCCCCGTCCCCTTGTCACCGCCTGTGACTGAATATTCTTCATAATGCGGAACCAAAATACAAAGAAAGAGTTTTTGTTTTAGCAGGATTTGTGCGCTATGGTGCCGAAACTAAAGCAAAAACGAAGGCGGGGATTTTGTGGATGCAAATTTTTACCGGAATTACAAGCGCAAGTTCTTCATAGGACTGGGAGTCTTGCTTGCCCTGACCTGTCTGGCCCTGGCCAAATACAATACCATACTCGGTATCTTCGGACTTTTTACGGTTGTGATTGGATTATATGCCTTTTCCTACATGGATAAGCAGGAGCAGTCTGTACGGGAGCGGGAACTCAGGGAAGAGATTCTCTCTACAGAAAGGGAGCAGGTATCTGAAGAGCGGCTTACCTCGGCCTCTGATGAGCTTGCTCTGGTATTTATGCAGGTTGATGATTATGACGAGGTTTTTCATGGGTTGGCAGATGAAAAGCGCCCTATGCTGGTGGCCGCAGTGGATAAACTTCTGCGGGAATGGGCGGGAGAAATAAACGCATACCTGCGCAAGGATGGAAGAGAACGCTACACTGTGCTTCTCCCGACCGCTGAGCTGGAAGCCCAGGAAAACGATAACTTTCCCATTCTGGACAAGGTAAGGGAGATCAAGGTGGGGAAACACATCCCGGTTACCTTGAGCATCGGAGCCGCAAAGGGTATCGATTCAGAGGAACCCGCTAAACTAGGCCGGCTTGTCCAGGAGGCTTTGGAGCTCAGCCTGGAGCGGGGCGGTGATCAGGCAGTTGTTAAAAGCGCCGAACACACCTGGTTTTACGGCGGGCACACTGAGGTGGTGGGCAAGCGCAGCAAGGTGCGTGTCCGTGTTACCGCTGTCGAACTCGCCGGTCTGATCCGGCATGCGAGATCTGTAGTGATCATGGGTCACTCCCGCATGGATTTCGATGTTTTAGGTGCTGCCCTGGGGTGCGCGGAGATAGTGCGCCATTACGGCAAACCGGTGCGGATTCTCATCGACCGCTCAGGTGGGCCGGTAGATAATCTGGCTGCGATCATTGATCAGCGTGACCCCGGTCTGATCTGCGAAAAAGGCGACCTGGGGATCGAGGTTTCATCACAGACGCTATTGCTCTTAGTTGATGTTCACAGGCCGCAGATGGTGGCTGAGCCATCACTGCTGAGCCGTGCGGGCTATATTGCTGTGATCGATCACCACAGGCGGGGGGAGGAATTCCTGGAGCGATGCAACCTTTCCTATATCATGCCAGGTGCATCATCCACAAGTGAGCTGGTGGGAGAATTGGTGCACTATTTTCCCGAAGATATCCGTTTTTCACCCCTTGCTGCCACAGCCCTCTTGACAGGCTTGATCGTGGATACCAAGAGGTTTACTTTTTCCACAAGTGACCGCACCTTCCGGATTGCCGCTCAGCTGATGGAGGCCGGAGCTGACCAGGCACTGCTCAGAGAGCTGTTTAACTAAGACAAATTGGAAGTAATTCGCTTTACCGGGCGCGGATCTTACAGAATGTGGAACTGGCATTCGGCAGGTTCGCAGTTGCTGGATATGATGAACCGATGGATGGA
>NZ_CDRZ01000300.1 GCF_000946815.1 Syntrophaceticus schinkii
TATCATAAATGACTAGCCAGGGACGAAGGCAAGGCGAAACGAACACAATCAACAAACCCACAAAATTCCAGACGAGATCTGCTGAACATTCTCAAACAAGATCTTTCCCCCATCGGTAAACAGGTTCCAGCAGATGAAAATATGGTGGTGGGGATCTGTAAAGCCTACAGGTGCGCCGGCTTGAAGATAAAAGATATACTGCAAAGCAAAGAGAGGGATTAACAACAGTGACAAAGACTGTCCCCTGCTCAGCGAACACTTTTCATAAAAAATATAAAATAATAGCGGAGCAGTCATCAGTAACATACTGATCACCAAGAGCCCCTGAATCTCACTTAAACCCCTGGCATTCACCAAAAAGAGCAGTGTCCCGATCAGTGTTATGAATAGACTCCCCAAATAAAAATTGGGGCTAAATCTGCTCTGTTGCTTTTCTTGCAAAACAAACAACTCCATTTCAGAGACGCGGGTTCAGAGACGCGGGGACGGTTCTCGCGTCTCATCCTCGCTTCTCATCTCTCTGCATGACAGGGGGACAGTCCTTCTATCACGCTTTCACGGATAGCTGGCGACAGTCACCCTTACCTGGTAACCTGTATATACAGATCATGGGTAGATGGTGACAGGCACCATTACTGGGAAACCTGTATATACCGGATGGTGACAGGTGCCTTTACTCGCGCACCATTACCACCCTTGCTGTTAGATGTAAATGTATACAAAATTCGCTACAGATTAACAAATTCCTGCAAACATACTTAACTGAAGATGGTGACAGGCACCATTACAGTCCGTTATGAATCGGCGGGAATCCAGGATATACGGTCATGTGTAGATGGTTACAATCACCATTACCTGGGTGCCACCATTACCTGGTAACGTGCTATATACTGGATGGTAACAGTCACCATTGCAATAAAGCAAGCCTGGCGGAAATGGATGTCAGAGGCCGGAAGTCGGAGGTCGGAAAAAAATATCCTAGCATCAACAAAGTTGACCGCAAACAAATCCCATGCCCCCTACTTTTTTAAGCAATAAAACAAGCCTGGCCAGTTAGTGGTTAGTGGTTAGTGGTTAGTCGTTAGTCGTTAGTCGTTAGTCGTTAGAAAAATGATTGTCCTGTTGCTCGTAAGTAGACAAGCAGATGAGCCTTTCACTGAATATGAATAAAGCAATAAAACCAGTCTGGATAATTGGTAGTTAGTAGTGGTTGGTCGTTGGTATAAAGATACCGCTGATAAAGCAAGCCTCTCCTGTTAGTGAGACGAACCTTTATTGAGTTTGAGTTGCTGCAGCAGCTCGAATGCAAAGACAACCAAAACCAGCAGGCCGATGATCTCGGGGATCAGCACTTGTGGATCAGTAAGCTTAGAAATCCACAGGCTCAACCAATCACCTGGATCACCTGTTGGAAATCCCCAGCCGTACAGAGGCCACAGGTAAGTCTCCGGTGCCTGCCACATAAAATCAAGGATGTGGTGCAGGGCAGTTCCTCCTGCCAGGACAAGCCCCCCTGAATTCCTTTTCCAAAACCAAACCACAAGGCCTATCCCCAGCATTAACAATAAAAACACCAGGGTATGGGAGTAAATCCGCCCATTCCTCAGCGGCAAGATCATTCCCCCCAGCGGTTTGTCGATCAGGTCCGGCAGCATCGACCCAATCAGCACCAGGCGATAATCAAGCAGCGCCGGCAGCCCCTTTTCCCGCCAGCCGGCTGCTCTTGCCATCACCTTTGCTGTTCCTAATGTAATCCCTGTGTGTGCAAAAAGAAGCATGTCATCATCCCATCAAATTCTCTATATAACTATATAGATAAAAGGACAATCACACAACAGAAACTACAGTGCCGACGCATCAAAAATAACCATATGCCTGCTCTGCTAAGAACCAAAGTTGGCAATTTATGCGATAAAAACTCTGGCCCTTTCGCTCAAACACCTCATACAGCGCCATGGTTGTGACTCATGCGTCAGTCCTGCAGAAACTGCGTTATATTATTAATTTTATCCAGTCCATAGCCTCTGGGCTTATTTAATTAGCTTCCTGACTCATCTATGACATGCTCCTTTTCATTTTTGTTTTCATCTGTATATCAGTCAACTGCACTTTGCCATACCACTCTCTTTGCCAGAAACACTGCTATACCATAGGGGGCTTATTAGGGGGCTTATTGAAAATTAATTTTACTGCCTTAAAAATTCCTCTCCCTTAACAACATTCCCCTCTTTCATGATTACCAGCATATTATCAACATCAAGGTTTTCAACATCTTCCAGTGGATTCTTGCTTAGAATGAGAAGGTCGGCAAACTTGCCTGCTTCTACAGTTCCTGTGATGTCATCGATCTTCAGCATCCCGGCTCCGTTTTTCGTGGCAGCCGCTATCATCTGCATCGGAGTCAGACCAGATGTGACAAGTGTTTTTGCCTCAGTGATGGCATATTTACCATATGGTGTCAGTGTGCTGCAAAAAGAATCTGAACCAACCACAATACGTATGCCTTTCTCTACTGCTGCCTGAAAGTTGGCAATTGTGCGATTAAGTTCTTTTTCAGCAGTGGTCTCTCCGGGGTAACTATCAAGAACCGGTCTGTATGGTGGTTCATATTCGCTGTACCACTCATAGAAAAACTGCATCGTCGGGCAGAAGGTAATGTCCTTCTCCTTCATGATATCGAGTGTTTCTTCGTTCAGCTCTTGGCCGTGGATGATACAGCTGACTCCGGCCCTTGCTGAATCCAGTGTACCACTGTACCCCTCACAGTGTGCCCAAACAGGCAGACCTACCATTGACGCCTCATCCACAACCGCCTTGATTTCTTCGAAGCAGTAATGCTGGTCAGCCTTGCGTTCCAGCCTCCATATTCCACCACCTGTTGCCCAAATCTTGATGGCATCGGGATTCTCACGAATACGCCTGCGGATGGCTTTACGCAGATCCCAGGGTCCGTCAACACGTTCGGCCCAGGGATGGGAAGCGTCATTATACTCAAGAGGAAGTTTGTGGGAATCACCATGACCTGCAGTACGGCAGAATCCAAGACCTGTAGTTATAACTCTCGGACCCGGTATAACACCCTGCTCGATCATGTTCCTGAGGTCAATACCGAAGCGGGATATTTCACCGACAGAAGTCAGACCATGTTCCAGTGCCTCTCTGGCTTGAGCTACTGAACATACTGCTTTTTGATAGAGCGGTTCCAATACCCAGTCAGTATCATCAGCGCTGAGATTGCCACAAAAGTGAAGATGGGTGTCAATAAGACCGGGCATAACTACATTGCCGCTGATGTCTTTAACTTCATATTCAGGGGCGATCTCTTTGTCAGGTCCTGCATATGCTATCTTTTGTCCATCAATCAAAACCAAGGATTTTTCAATTGGATCTTTTCCTGTACCATCAATCAATATTCCACCTTTTAGAGCCAGTTTCATCTTGTTTTCCTCCCATGTGCTAATCCGGTGTCAACACCCCATCCATTTATTAAAGAGCTGATTGCAACCTCTGTCGCCACACAAAATACCCATTTCTTTCTTGGGTTCAACCCCTTATTTTATTAATTTGATTTTATCGGAGAATTGACTTTAAGGCCAACTACCCTATAACCTAGATTCCCGGGAACACGTAACGAGGAGGGTATAGACCCGCATAAATATTGGAAAGTGACATCGTTAGGTAATTTTATCATAACGATGGTTTTTTAAGACAGCTGAGGCTTTAAATCCTTGATTTTATTGGACTTTAGCTGGTTCCTCGTTATTAATCGGCGGGAATCCAGGCTATAAATCACTATTTCTTGATCCTATACTCCTTTTCGGCTTCTTCGATAATTTCCCGAATTTGTTCACATTCCTGGCTGAAACCGCTCTTTCATTAACATCTATTTGATCAAGAGCATCGCACACTAATGCTGCTTTACCCACATCTGCTTTTATGGTTTCTCTATACTTACTCTTCCCTCACAAAAGTTTATAAAAACCTACTCTTTTCCCGTCCACAACAATGTCGTTTTTGGGTTTCTCCCTGCTTATAGAACAGTACTGGTGCACTGCGGATCGCATCCTCTACAACATACGCAGGAAAATTAAGCATATCGGTTCTCGGGAGGAAATAAAGGCACCCGGCGTGGTTGTCATCGGAACGGTCAAAGGTGACCTGCATGATATCGGCAAGAATTATAGAACTGCATCTTTTTTGTATTGATTATTATGGGATTACTGTGAATTCCAGTAAATATAGTTGCGCAATGAATATTTTTTTGGCGGGGAGTCCGGGAGTCCAACCCGGCTGCATAGATTTAGAGTCTATGTGATCCTGCCGATCCACCCCCCGCGAAGTTACCGCGAAAGCTGTAGTAAGGCCATTGCTAACATTGTTGCTACACCTATTTGCAGTGGGTCATGAATCAGCCCATCTTGTAGAGAGGGATAGGCTGTAGGTGTCAACCCCAGGGGCATACCAGGGCAGGCTATTTTGGTATCAGGATGTACATCATCTAACTCGATGAATCCCCCCTGGGGAGTTGCGTCAATGATATAGCGGTATGAGGCCAATGCCTTATCTAAATCTGATTCTATCTTGATACCGGCATCCTTTAATCTTTTAACTTTGGTGTCATCTATATCGAAAACAGCGGTTTTCGCTCCAAGTTTCTTGAGAAAGGCGATGGCACTGAGCCCCACAGGGCCTGCACCGAGAACCAGTACACTCTTTTCTTCAAGACCCTGGGCAATACCATCCAGTGCTGCTGTAAATCCTCTCCCTGTTGCTTCACCATTATCTACTGCTACACCTGTTTGAACATTCAAAGCGATAAACTTCAAATCATCAGCCATAAACAAGAGATTTGCACCGTGGGATATTGCTTCTGCTATCCCTGCCACATCTGTTTCATCGGTTACCACTGCTTGAAAACCGAGATGCTGTATAATACTCTGAACAGCGGTAGTGAAAGATGGGATAATACCCTCTCCGACAGTTATAGGGATAACAGCCGCTTTGCATGTCAATGCCCTTTCTATGACAGTCTTTTCGGGAATACCCGCGGCCATACAGGCCATCTGTCTCAAAGATAAACCTGTTTTCTCTATCAACTCGGAATCATATAGATCCAATTCCCTGTGGATTTCCTCTACATCTTCCTTGAGCAGACGAGTCATCGGGTAATTACCTCTTTCGATTAAATGTTCAAGCGCGCTCCATCCAGATAGGATAGACTGCGTCCCGCACGGCGAATGTTTTTATGGCCTTTTACAGTGACAACCAGCCGCTCAAGCCCAAAGCCGATTCCCACCCATGGGTCAACAATTCCCCACGGGGGATCCAGTTTGTGGGGCCCATAGGCACCTGAGCCGAGTTCTAGATCACCGGATATTACATCAATGGTGTTGCCATAAACATGGCATTCATCTTTTTCTAATCTGTAGTTTTTAATCCCCGCTGCATCCATTGCTATATTAGCAAGCTCTCTTAATCTCTCCTCCTGCTGGCCCTCCAGATCACCCAGCTCCACAAGATTCAACATAGTAAACTCGTTTAAATGATAAGCTCCCTGTGATTCCTTGCGAAAACAGGGACCAACCTCAAAAATTCTTACCGGTTTCCCCCACAGCCGCCGTAAGTCTCTTAATAAATGATACAAATTGGGAGCCAGCATCGGGCGCAAACACTTATCCTTATCAACCCAGAAGACCTGTTTTACCAAAGGATGTTCCGGGGTAATTGTCATCTTGTTGAGCATCCCTCTTGATAGAAGGATAGGGGTTACCACCTGGACAAAGCCTTCCTTGGTCAACCGATCCACCAATCTGCTCTCTAACTGACAGAGCAGCGGCCGTAAACTGTCGTTTTTTAAGGCCAGCAGTTCCTCCTTATTTTTCGCCGCCAGTTTCCGTTCCAGCTGTTTGAAATGCTCTTCTCGCTCCGCCGTATCCGCAAAAACCTGATCATGTAAGGCCTCATCAGCATCTAATTCGCTGAGGCGCTGTTTTTGGGTGGCAGTCCAGGTAACACTCATCACTTCATCCCCCAGTTAAATGGCCAGGAATATCCAGCCACATTAAAAAGCTAAGCCAGCTTCGACATATTTATATGCTTTTCGACATGCTGATCTTATTTCGACACTTCCTGTTATTTTCCTTGTTTGCATTATTAGTTTGTGGTTACTGCTCTTCTTCATCCAGCAAAAAGCATTGGATGCAGGTTCATGGCCCTGTCTCACCGCCTGATTCGGCTTCCTTATTCAGCAAATAGCATTGGATGAGCTCCTTGAGCAGTTATGTTCATCTCACAGGTTGTTTTTCTTCTTCTAGCCGGGAACCGTAGTGCTGTGCAAAAAACGTCTTTGAGTATTTCTCCAGCTTCCAGTCAGGTACCCGACAGGCTCTACAGGCATGAAAGGCCCACTTGTTGCGAAGCCAGCGGGCAGCACGGCTGTTCTTGGAAGTGCTCACCACAAATTTATGCCCACAGTGTGTGGTGATTTCCGCGTAAGCGCCCTTCCTCTCAATTGTCTTGATCCCATGCAGGACGCCGGTTCGTGAAGGCCACAGTTTAATCTTGGACAAGAGCCGAAAAAAGTCGACGCGTTTGCGATAGTATCTTTTCTTGGGCTTACTCATAACAAACCCCCTATGGAATATGGATGTCAGATGCCGGAGGTCGGAAGTCGGATAAAAGCTGGCATTTTTTACACAGGCTCCCATCCCCCGGATCCACTGCTCAACCCTATCGTGCACTGGGGACGGTTCCCGGTGCATTAGATGCAAGAGCACCAGAACAATCCCCTGCGTATCCGATACGCGTGCACCGGGGACTGTCCCCCGCGCATCCACTGTCACCTAAGCAATGGTACCACCAGAAGATGCAGTAATGCTTTGGCTGACTCTAAAAGGTGACAAGAGAACCGTCAGACTGTCACCTGCTGCGGATGTTTTCTATCCACCTGGCATGCGTTTTTCCCGTACTGGCCTGGGATTCGTGCGGTTTTTTCCGGTGATGATCAGTGTTGCTGTCCATGAGGTGCTGCCGGACACATAATCGGTCAGAGCCTCGTCCGCTCCGAAGAAATCCTGTTTATAGTTTAAACAGCCGGCCTGTGAGATAATATGCTCACCCAGTGTTTCAATTTTTCCTGGAGTAACCTTAACATGCTCATAGACGACTCCCCTCGGACTGGTTAGATCCGGATCCATCTCCACCTGCCCTCTCGTAAAGAGATCGTAAAGCATCACCAGCATGTTGATACCTGTTGACTTATATACCGTTGTCGGTGTCTGGCTGGGCAAACGGGCATCTATTTCCAGCACCTTTAGAATTCCATGGTCATTGATTACCTCAACATCCATGATCCCGGTCAACGGCAGCAGTTCTGCAATGCGCACGCCCAGATCTCGAAACTGCCTTTCCTGCTTTAGTGTCAGTTTTGTGGGAGCGTTCACCCTTTTACAGTCGTATCCGGGGTCAAACTCCAGGTCAGTGACTTGTAGAGGTACATAATTCCCTGGGCTGCCCACAACTTCAATAGAATAGGAGTCCCCTTCTATAAATTCCTGAATCAGGTAATTGTTCCGCTTGGAGCCTACCTCTTCAAAAAATAACGCCAACTCCCTCTCATCGGAGATCTTTTTGATTCCCTTACTGCCACTCATACCAGAAGGCTTGGCAATGACAGGAAATTGGCAATCAGGCCAGTAGCGAGGTGCCGGCATCCCCTTTTCCGCAAACAGCCTGTCCGATCTTTTCTTCGATGATGTAATGGCATAGGAGAAAAGGTCACAGGCTATGGGCACCCCTGCCCTTTGCGCAACCTCTTCCAAACACTCCAATACTGCCTCATCTTCAATAGCTGGTATGACAAAGTCAGCACCTCTAAGCACTCCTACTAACTTATCGGAATCCAGGAGTATATCCAGCCGGCAGAACTGGTCACATAAGCCCCTTGCCAGGGGAGATCCGTTCTTATCAATAAGAAGAACACTCCACCCCGCTTGACGGGCCAAATAGGCAGCCTCTACCCCCTGCAGCTTCCCCCCGGCCACAACTACACGCATTATGAAACGCTCACTTCCCTGGAACGCGGCCTCTGTAATTTCTCTTTTTCATTTAAAATCCAGCAACTGTACTCTTCAAGAGAAGCAGCCCTCATGCCCATTTGGTTTAAGACAGGAATAATTCCCTGTACTGTGCGGTATCCTTCGTTAATATCCTTGGTGCTCTGGGCAACCCCAGCCAGTCCAAGTTGTGGGGGAATAAGTGATGTGATCACATTAGCCCCGGCATTAATCCTTGCCTGCAGCCCCTCAACACCATCCACATCTAAGGATGCGGGGATCAAACGATCCGGCATCAGGATGCGCAGCAGCGCAATAACCAACAGTTCCCTAACCCGCGGGGGAGTTGTCCAATGATCCATGGGTGTTCCCTTTTGCGGCACAAAGCTCATCACCCTCACCTGGTGAGCTCCCAGTCTAAACATAGACTCTAGAGAAAATGCAAGGTCAGACAATGTCTCCCCTACACCTGTCAGTATTCCATCCTCCACCAACAATCCGCTCCGCATGGCATTTTTCTTGCTTGAAAAGCGGGCATCATAGCTCTGATTCAGCCGAAGCCGGCTAAATAACTCTCTATTGTGAGTCTCCTGGTAACAGGCAAACCAATCAGCACCAGCAATATAAAGATCACTTAAGACCTGCTCAGGCACAACCCCCGGGGATACCATCACCGGAAGACCGGTATTCATTTTAACCTTGTTAACCAATTTGACTAGAGAACCAAAACCATGCCGTTTGTAGTAAAAGGGGTCCTCCCCTAGAGTCAAGTCAATTAAATGCACCCCTGAATCTGCCACTCTTTTAGCTGCCTCAAGTACTTCTACCTCTGATTTGCGGTATCTATTGGGATGCATATTGGATTTTCTGTAATAGCAGAAGGTGCAGTCATTACGACACCATGTAGAGAAGTAG
Organism: Syntrophaceticus schinkii; assembly: GCF_000946815.1. GTDB lineage: Bacteria > Bacillota > DSM-12270 > Thermacetogeniales > Thermacetogeniaceae > Syntrophaceticus > Syntrophaceticus schinkii. The sequence goes on from NZ_CDRZ01000300.1 coordinate 8,970, forward strand.
ATAAAACCATACAAGAAAACCTTGTTTTGAAAATACCTGTCTCTCAATCTGCAGGCCAGTTCAAAAACCTGGTTCAACTCATCCGGTTTGCTCAATTCGAGAAGAAATTGCAATTCATGAGAGGAAAGAGGTTCGCCACGCTCCGCTTTCTGCAAGACATGACCTAGCTTCATGATCATCTTCCTTTCTTACTGAAATTGCTGGTGCCCTTAATAAATAAGTTGTTTATGACTTGTTTTTTTATTTTAGACTTAACGAGATGACGATAGTTGACAGGGACGGTCCCTTTTTACCTACAACATTCCCTAATTTCGTTTATGTTTTTCATCCTCTAAAATAGTGCTGCCATGGAAACAAGGGTATACTCCCTGACTATCTATGTTATCTTCCTCTCTTAATAGACGCAAAAACCATGCCAAAAAAACAGGAATGCGATGTTTCGATATCAGTTCCCCGGACATTATGAGTCTTTTTTCTGCCATGGTAAATAGATATTAATGAATGAAAGAAGAGAATTGTGTCGATAAGAAATGAATATCAGCTGGACAGTGGTTAGTCGTTGGAAAAGGACTATCTAAAGCAGGCAGTCCTCTTCTGATGTTCGGTGCTATGTTATAGTTAATTGCTATTTATGACTATTTTAACAGAGATTTATGATAACAAAAATTCATTTACCCTGTGTAATAGCACTGACAACTAATATTTTGGGCTTATATCTGTCACTTTCGACAGATGTTGCACATCATCTGCATCGGGCTGTCTTTTAGATGTCACTACTAAAACAGCTCCAATAAGAATCACCAGGCCACCCAGCAGCTGAAGGGTTGTCATTTTCTGTGACAGCAGAAGTGCGGAAAAAACCACAGCAGTCACCGGTTCAGCTGTGCATAATACAGAAGCAGTTGTGGAACCCACCAGCTTCATACCTGCCATAAAGGTGAATAGTGCAACAGATGTGAAAATTCCTGTGGCAACACAGGCCAGCCATGCCACCGTCGACATCTGATAGTTCAAGGTACCTGTTGCACTACCAAGCAAGAAAAGAGGGGCTGCAGTAAGTATAACAAATGAAAGCAGATGCAGCAATAGGTTCCAGCTTTTTCATACTCCGT
>NZ_CDRZ01000301.1 GCF_000946815.1 Syntrophaceticus schinkii
CCGCCGCAGTGGACGGGCGCCGAAGGTGGGGTCTATGGCCTTCTTTGATCAAGAAGTTCTTTGGCCTCCTGGGTAAACTCCAGCTGCAGCCCAAAGTCTGCGATGCGTTTGTCCGATGGTCTTTAGCATCAGTTCGACAATCTCCCTCATATGATCCTCATTCAGGGCATGGAAAACGATAACCTCATCAACCCTGTTCAAAAACTCGGGGCGGAAGGTGCGCCGCAACTCTTCAATAACCCGTTCCTTCATCGACTCGTAATCCAGGGCATCTTTTTTATCTCCGGCCTTAAAGCCCATACGGTGCTCGCGGCGGATCAGGTTCGCCCCTACATTAGATGTCATGATGATCACGGTATTCCGGAAATCCACGGTCCTGCCCTTGGCATCAGTAAGCCGTCCGTCCTCCATCACCTGCAGCAGAACATGGAAGATATCCGGGTGTGCCTTTTCGACCTCATCAAACAGCACAACCGAGTAAGGGCGCTGCCGGACAGTCTCTGTCAACTGGCCGGCCTCCTCATAGCCCACATATCCTGGGGGCGCTCCCAGGAGCCTGGACACAGTGTGCTTCTCCATGTATTCGGACATATCGAACCGCACCATGGCCTCTTCATCACCGAAAAGCGCCTCTGCTAAAGCCCTGGCCAGTTCGGTCTTGCCGACACCGGTGGGGCCGAGGAAGATGAAGGAGCCCACAGGACGCTTCGGGTCTTTCAGCCCGGCCCGCGCCCTTCTTACTGCACGGGATACTGCCTCCACAGCTTCATCCTGGCCGATTACCCGCTCATGCAGAGTTTCCTCCATATGCAGCAGGCGCTCAGACTCCTCCTCCTGCAACCTGTTGACAGGGATCCCCGTCCAGCTGGAAACTATATCTGCAATATCATCTTCGGTAACTATCGATTGATCCAGCTGTTTGCGCTGCACCCAGTTGTTCTTGATGCGCTCCAGTTCATCCTGCAACTGCTGTTCTTCATCCCGCAGTGATGCAGCCTTTTCAAATTCCTGGCTGACAACCGCAGATTCTTTTTCCTTCTGCAGCAGCTCAAGCTTTTCCTCAAGCTCCTTGACATCCGGGGGAGCGGTATAGGCCTTGAGCCTCACCCGGGAGGCCGCCTCATCCATGAGGTCAATTGCCTTGTCCGGCAGGAAGCGATCAGATATATAGCGGCTGGACAGCCTGGTAGCGGCTTTAAGGGCGCTGTCAGTGATCTTCACCCTGTGGTGTGCCTCATAGCGGTCCCTCAAGCCCCTCAGGATCTCAAATGTTTCTTCCAGTGTGGGCTCACCCACCATCACCGGCTGGAATCTTCGCTCTAAAGCAGCATCCTTTTCGATGTTCTTGCGGTATTCATCCAGGGTGGTAGCCCCAATGCACTGCAGCTCACCCCTGGCAAGAGCCGGCTTCAAGATATTGGCGGCATCTATAGCCCCCTCTGCAGCTCCCGCACCCACAAGGGTATGCACCTCATCGATGAACAGGATCACATTACCGGCACTCCGGATCTCCTCGATCACCTTTTTAAGCCTTTCCTCAAATTCACCCCGGTACTTGGTACCCGCAACAACTGCGGACATATCCAGGGTGACCACCCTTTTATCCACAAGCATTTCCGGTATTTTATTCTCAACTATCCTCTGAGCAAGCCCTTCGGCAACAGCGGTTTTCCCAACTCCGGGCTCTCCAATCAGGCAGGGGTTATTTTTTGTGCGCCTGCTCAAGATCTGGATCACCCGCTCGATCTCCTTGTCCCTCCCGATGACGGGGTCAAGCTTCCCTTCCCGGGAAAGCTCAGTCAGGTCACGCCCTAATTCATCCATTGTCGGTGTCTGGCTTGTGCGCTGTGACATGCCTGCCTGTTTGTGGCCAGGGCTGACAGGGCCAATAGCTCCCAAAAGCATCAATACCTGGCGCCGTACCTTATCAAGGGTAAGTCCCTGATTGACAAGCACCCGAGCAGCCACTCCTTCACCTTCCCGAATCAAACCAAGCAGGATATGCTCTGTTCCCACATAACTGACACCCTGCCGGCGCCCCTCTTCCTGGGCAAGCTCAAGAACCTTTTTGGCTCGGGGTGTAAGCCCGATCTCTTCACCAAGCCCGGGTTTGCCCGGGGAAACAATCTTTTCTACTTCCTGGCGAACCTTATCCACATCGACACCCAGTGCCTTTAAAGACCTGGCGGCAATTCCCTCACCCTCGCGGAGCAGCCCCAGAAGAAGGTGCTCAGTGCCCACAGCCGGGTGTCCCAAGCGCCGGGCTTCATCCCGAGCAAGGAAAAGTACCTTTTGTGCTCTTTCTGTAAACCTTCCGAACATGACAAAACCTCCTTTCTGTCATTAAGACAGTGAATTCCTGATTAATTCAGCTCTTTTAAAATCACGGTTAAATGCATCAATTTCTTTGCCGGCCAGCTTTCTTAAGAATGCCGGCCTGGTTTCCACCAACAACTCATTGAGTTTTCTAAACTGTACATCCCTGAGCAGGCCCATATCCAGCCCTAAACGGACATTGGAAAGGTGTGCCACCGCCTCTTCTGAACTGATGATATAGGCATTGGTCAGAATCCCGTAGGATCTGAAAACCATGTCCTCCAGCTGAGCAAGACTCTCCTTGCGCATCTCATCCCGAGCCAACTGCTCCTGCTCGATGATCTGGCGGCTGACCGAGGTGAGGTTGCCGATAAGCTCCTCTTCACTGAGACCCAGGGTAATCTGGTTGGAAACCTGGAAAAGGTTGCCCTTGGCCTGAGTTCCCTCCCCATAGAGTCCCCGCACCACAAAGCCCAGCTTGGAAAGAGACATGAAAAACCTGTTGGCCTGGTTCGTCATTGCGATCGCCGGAAGATGCATCATTACCGAGGCCCTGAGACCTGTTCCTACATTGGTAGGACAGCATGTCAGGTAGCCGTACTGCTCATCAAAGGCAAAGTCCAGCCTGCTTTCCAGAAGATCATCCACCTTGCTGGCAAGATTCCATGCCTCCTTCAGCTGCAGTGCAGGAAAAAGAACCTGGAGCCGCAGGTGGTCCTCTTCATTCACCATCACACTGACCGCCTCATCCTCACTCAAGGCAATGCCATGACACGGCCCCTCACCATCTGCAAGCTGCGGGCTGATCAGGTGCTTTTCCATAAGAATCAGCCGATCAAGGGGAGAAAGCTCTTCAAGAGACATAAACTCGATCCCATCCACCAGCTCTTGTACCTCTTGAGCTGTAAGGGCATCCTTGGCCAACTCCATCACTTTACGGCCGCTTTCTTCATCCTGCAGGTGGGGGAAGTTGTAGTCATTGAGGTTGCGGGCCAGCCGCACCCGACTGCTGATCACGATGGAGGCATGAGGGCCCTTCCCCTCCATCCACTTGGTATAAGGGTTATTGAGGGCATTTTCTATAGTCATAGCACCATCGCCTCCTTACTGAAGTTTATTTTCCAAAGCACGAATACTGTCTCGTAGCTCAGCAGCCCTTTCATAGGCCTCTTCCCGTACAGCTTGCCGCAGTTGGGTTTTCAGCTTCTCAATCTCCCGCTTCACACCCAGCTTGCCGCCCGCTCTTCTTGGCACCTTACCCGTATGCTGGGTTGTTCCCTGCACCCTGCGGATCAGCGGTTCTAACCCCTCATTGAAGGTGCGGTAACACCTGCTGCAGCCGAACCTCCCGATCTCACCGAACTTAGCAAAGTTGATCCCGCAGTTGGGACATTCCGGAGAGGCCACAGGTTCCGTGGGAAATGAGGATGTGCCCAGGAGCCCCGCCAGAAACTTGTGAATGGAAAAACTGGGCTCAAAGTTCATAGATAAGGCCAGTTCCTGATGGCTGCGTGCACACTCAGAACACAGATGCAGCTCCGTTTTTGTATTATTGACAATCCGTGTCATGTGTACGGTTGCCGGTCTTTTTTGACACTCCTGACAAAACATGAAAAACCACCCCTTTTTTAATGGCAGCCCCACCGCAAAACAATTGTGCTGCCTGGTATCAATTTCCTATATCTCATCTCCGGACATTCCGGAGCAATCTTTTTTGCCGCCCCTTGGCTTTCAACCTGATCAGATACCTTATACTGGAAGGCTCTTCCCGTAGATTAAGATTACATTTCTACACACTTTCACCGGCTCGTTCAGTCTGATAACTCCGCTACCTCTCGCCGCGAACTGTTGTTACCCGGGGCCTGAAATCATGATTGGACACCGGACATTTTCCATGTATTTTTACCGATTTGCACCTAGAACATTGCGAATGAAACATGGCGGAGATCAATTTCCACGTATTATTACCAATTTGCACCTGGGCTCCGCAGTCATCCATCGAAACCAGCAAGCCCAAGGATTCTCCTCCTCTTACAAGTGAACGGCCTCTTCCTGATATGCAGCCATTTGGTCGTTCTTGGTACCAACAGTGGAAGAGAAACACTGACAGTTGATACTTTTTCTTTAAAAGAAACCCTTATGGGCAAGGGTTCTTACAACCTCAAGCAGCAGCTCATCTCCCTCCCCACGCGGAAGGCTTCTTTCCAAGACCTCTAAAACAGTGCCCAAAATGAGAAACTCACGCTTCGTAAATAACCCACGCCGAGCCAACACACACAAAGCAGCCCGTGCATCTTCCTCTGCCTTTTCCTCAAATTGACCTCTTAGAGCCCCTTCAGGTGCTGTGAACAAACTGCAGATCCTGATAAAACCACCACCCCCGCGGCGGCTTTGCACCACATAGCCATTCCGCAAAGCGAAGCGGGTATTGATTACATAGGTAATCTGGGAGGGAACACAGTCGAAAAGCTCGGCAACATCTTTCCTGCTCAGCTCGATCCAACCTCCGGGCTCTTTTTCAACAGGGATTTGAGGTAGGACTCGATTTCACTTACTAATGACCTTGGTTCCATCCCGCATCCCTCCTGCTGTTTCTCCTGCTATTTATTGATCAGTTATAATTTTTAATAACAGGGTCCATCTGTGCTGTATAAGTTAAAGGTTAGTGATGAATTCAGTGGTAGTAATGCTGAGCATATAAGCTGTATGGTAAACTGCTTCAGCTGGTAGAACCTTTGTGCATTATTTTGAGCGGCTAGATGGACCCAAACCTCACTTGACTATAGTTGACCTTTTGACTTTCCTTGACTATTATTATAGACTACAAATCCAGAAATGTCAAAAGCCGATTCTGCTTTATTTTCTCCTTGAGATCACTAAAATAAACAGGATCAACTGATTGTGCCACCTGGACAACATGAGTACCTACCTTGAAAATACCTTGAAAATAAGGACAGATGCCAGAAGCCGGAGGTCAGAAGTTTCGAAGGAGCGGAATGGCAGGTTTTTGAAATAACCGGTGATCCAGTAAGCTGTAACATCTGCATATACTGCGCGGCCAGAACTGACGCATAGCCTCTAACTACTATGCCCGACAAGGGTTTCCAGAGACTAGAAGAAATATTTTATCGAAAAAGGAACTGGACAGCGGTAATTAATTATGAGACAATAGTGTGGGTTATTATCAAAGGGGGCCTGCACTATGACAAAACAATACGACAACCAAGTCTTGGTAAGCGGCAGATATTTCACCGAACAGGAACTGCAAGATGTTAAGGAAATAATACGCATGTTTCCGAAACTAAGCCTTACCGAGCTAGCAAATACGGTCTGTGAGAACTTAGATTGGGTAACACCGAATGGTCGGAACAAGACAGCTTCATGCCTACAGCTT